>NZ_PSVQ01000008.1:0-89294 GCF_002932395.1 Rathayibacter sp. AY1D9 | reverse complement strand
GGGCGGGGGTTCGGGTGTCCAGGGGAGGCATGCACAGGAGACGCGCGAGGTCCCTGTTCGTGACGCGGAGGCGCGGAATGCGTTCGGGGTGGCGCAGTGATCGGTGTCGGACCGGCGCGACCGGCGGGGGCTGTGCCATCGTCGGGAGGGGGCGGAGTCCCCGCCGATCCGGAACCGACACCCAGGAGACGACCGCATGGCGCACGCCGCGCTGATCATCCACAGCGCACGGAAGGTCGACGCGGCCGGGACGGTGGAGGACCACTGGCTCCTCGCGCGGGACGGCGCGATCACGGCGACCGGCACCGGCACCGGCTGGCAGGCGCAGGCGGAGGGGGCGGAGCTGCACGACGCGCGGGGCCTCACCGCTGTCCCGGGCTTCCTCGACCTCCATGTGCACGGAGGGGGCGGTCACGGCTTCGACGGAGGAGCGGAGGCGATCCGCGCGGGCCTCGCGCTGCACCGCTCCCGTGGCACCACGCGCTCGCTGGTCAGCCTGGTCTCGGCGCCGCTGGAGCAGCTGGAGTCCTCTCTGGACGCGGTCTCGGCCCTCGCAGCCACCGACCCGCTCGTGCTCGGCGCGCACCTCGAGGGCCCGTTCCTCGCGCCCTCGCGCAGGGGAGCGCACGACCCCGCGGCTCTCGTGCACCCCTCCTCCGGCGCGGTCGGCCGGCTGCTGGACGCCGCCCGCGGACGCCTCGCGCAGATCACGCTCGCGCCCGAGCTGCCGGGAGCCCTCGCCGCGGTGGAGCGGCTCGCCGGCGCCGGCACGGTGGTCGCGGTGGGCCACACCGAGGCGGACGCCGACCAGGCGCGGGCCGCGTTCGACCGCGGAGCCCGGCTGGTCACGCACGCGTTCAACGCCATGCCCGGGATCGGCCACCGCTCCCCGGGCCCGATCCCGGTGGCCCTGGGGGACGAGCGGGTCGCGCTCGAGCTGATCCTCGACGGCCGGCACGTGGACGTCGAGGTGGTGCGGCTCGCGTTCGCGGCGGCTCCCGGGCGGATCGCGCTCGTCACCGACGCGATGGCGGCGGCCGGGGCGGGTGACGGAGTGCACCGCCTCGGCCCGCTCGACGTCGAGGTGCTCGGCGGAGTCGCCCGGCTCGCGGGCACCGCTGTGCTCGGCGGAGTCGCCCGGCTCGCGGGCACCGCTGTGCTCGCCGGATCCACGCTCACGCAGGAGGAGGCCCTGCGGCGGGCCGTCGGGCCCGGCCGGCTCGGGCTGCAGGCGTCCGTCGCCGCCCTCACCGCCGTTCCCGCCCGCGTGCTCGGCCGTGGCGACCTCGGCCTGCTGGCCCCCGGGTACCGCGCCGACGTCGTCCTGCTCGACGCGTCGCTCCGCGTGCAGCGGGTCTGGGCCGATGGGCGCCCGTTCCCCGACTCCGCGGCCGGCGCGTCGCGACCCCGGGTCAGGGCGTCGGCGTGACGGTCCAGGTCCCCTCGGTCTGGACGGCCATGACGCCGGGCAGGTCGGCCTCGAACACCTCGGAGAAGGCGACGGAGTCGCCGAACAGCTGCGGCTGATCGGAGGTCGTGAACACGCGGCCGGAGAACGAGTCGTCCGGACCCGCGGGCGTGTAGTCGACCGTCACGCGCGGGACGTCGTCGGAGAAGAACAGGACGGCCGGGCCGGTGCCGGACTGCGCACCGCTCACCGTCGCGAGGTCGTTCCAGCTCTGCAGGCCGAGCGTCCACGGCCCGTCGGCTCGGACGATCACCTGCTGCTCGACGGGGTCGTCGCGGAAGATCCCGGTCAGGAACGACCCCGTCATCGGGGCGGCGGCCTCGCCGAAGGGCGTCATCCGGCCCGCGGCGGTGACGATCGCCGTGCCGGTGCAGGCCGAGCAGTCCAGGCTCAGGACGACCGCGAACTCGCCCTGCCGCTGGAACGACACGTCGGCCGGGCCGGTGCCCGAGACGGTAGCGGGGACTCCCTCGCCGACCGGCCCGGCGTCGACGACGGTTCCGACCGGCTCGGCGGTCGCCGGAGCGGAGGGGGTCGGGCTCGGAGTGATCAGGTCGGTGATGGCGGGTCTCGGCGTCCGCGAGGCGGGCGCGGACGCCGTGGCGCCCGCCTCGGCCCCGCCGCCGGCGGTGCACCCGCCCAGCAGCAGGAGCCCCGCCGCTGCCGTCGTCGCCACTGCTGCTGTCGTCCCCCGAGCCCTCATGCGTCCAGACTGCCAGGGCTGGTCCGGATCGTCGTCCCCGGAGGGAGTCAGAGGAGCAGGGCGCCGAGGCCCGCGGCGGCGAGGACGACGATCCACGGGGGCACGGTCCAGCGCGTCAGCGCCACGAAGGCGCCGATCGCGAGCGCCAGAGCGCCGGTCGAGCCGATGCCCTCGGTCAGCACCGGGTCGTAGAGGGCGCCGCCGAGCAGTCCCACCACGCCGGCGTTCACGCCGGCCAGCGCCCTCTGCGCGACCGGCAGGTGCCGCAGCCGCTGCCAGAACGGGAGCACGCCGACCACGAGCAGAGCGCCCGGCAGGAAGATCGCGACCAGCGCGATCGCCGCCCCCGCGACACCGTCCGGCGTCCCCGCGCCCACCGCGCCGAGGAACGCGGAGAAGGTGAAGAGCGGGCCGGGCACCGCCTGCGCCACCCCGTATCCGGCCAGGAACTCGCTCTGCCCGACCATGCCGGCGCCGACCGTCTGCGCCTCCAGCAGAGGCAGCACGACGTGGCCGCCCCCGAACACCAGAGCGCCCGCGCGGTAGAAGACGGAGGCGAGACCCGCCGCTCCCTCGCCGGTGAGAGCGGCCATCAGGGGGAGGCCGGCCAGGAGGAGTCCCCAGAGGGCGAGCGCCGAGACCGCGATCGCCGTCGGGATCCGGACCGCGAAGCCCGGGCCGTCGTCCGGAGCCGCCTCCTCACGGCGGAGCCACAGGACGCCGGCGAGGCCCGCCGCCGCGATCACCGCCACCTGCAGCGCGGGCTCCGGGGCGAGGAGGACGGCGACAGCCGCTGCGCCGGCGATCGTCGCGCGGCGGCGGTCCGGTGCGAGCGAGCGCGCCATCCCGAGCACGGCCTGTGCGACGACCGCGGCCGCCGCCGCCTGGAGGCCCAGGAGCCAGCCGGCGGAGGCGACGTCGCCCGCACCGGCGACGAGCCCGGCGACGAGGACCAGGGCGATCGCCGAGGGGAGCGTGAATCCGCACCACGCGGCGACCAGTCCGGCGAGTCCCGCGCGCTGCAGGCCGACCGCCATCCCGACCTGGCTGGACGCGGGTCCCGGGAGGAACTGGCACAGCGCGACGAGGTCGGCGTACGCGCGATCGGTCAGCCAGCCGCGGCGCACCACGAACTCCTCGCGGAAGTAGCCGAGGTGCGCGATCGGCCCGCCGAACGAGGTCAGCCCGAGGCGGAGGAACACGAGGAGCACGGGGAGGGCGCCGCCCCGCTGCAGCCGACCCGTCTCCGACACGGGGGCATCCTGCCAGACGGCGGTGTCCAGCACGCGTCGTGTCACCGGAAAAGGGACGATAAGCGGCCGGATAAGCGATTCCTCGCCCATTCTCCTCCGGTCGATGAAACGGTGGGTAGAAATACTGAACCCCTTCTCATCCCCTCTGTTAGCCTGATCCGGCTTCCCTTTCCTTCTCGAGGAGAAGGTGATCCGCATCAGTAACGCGAGCGCTGCCGCTCGTTCACTGAACGCCTTCTCCTCCTCTTTCGATCGGTGTACCCGGAACGGTGACGATCGGAAAGGCTCTCTCTTCCGTGACTCCTCAGGACACTGCCGTCGGCGACTCCGCCGACTCCTCCCGCACCGGCTCCCGATCGGGCGTCAAGGCCCTCTCCGCTCTCTCCCGCCGCACGATCCTCGCCGGATCCGTCGCCGGCGCGGGCGCGATCGCCTTCGCGACGCCGGCCCTCGCGGCCGGCGACCTCACCGCGGTGCCCCGACTGCCCGGCGAGGTCTCGCGCCTGTCCACCGCCACGTCGAAGACGGGCGGGAAGCGCTACGAGATCATCGACGTCGTCGTCGCGGGGGACCGGGCGCGCCTGTTCGTGCCGCACGCGACGCCTCCGTCGCAGACCAGGGGCGCATCGATGCTCTGGTACTACCACGCCCGCAACGGCACCCACACGGCGCTCTCGAGCGCCTTCGCGTACTCGGCCGACCTCGCCGTGGACCGCGGCATCGTCAGCATCTGCCCGACCTACGGCGGCAGCATCTGGTCGAGCCCGCGGGCGATCGAGATCCAGGCCGCTGTCGCCGCCTGGGCCTCGTCGGTATGGCGGATCGACGCGAGCCTCCTGCGCTCCGACTCCGGGGGCGGGCCGCTTCTGACCTGGGCCTACGGGAAGCGGATGGTGCCGAACATCCGGGGCGCGTACCTCTGCAACAGCTCCTACGACATGGAGGAGCGGGCGGCGAGCGAACCGGACCGGATCGGCCCCGAGTACGCCGACGCCGCGGCCATCGCCGCCACCAACCCGGCGCGGCTGCCCGCGTCGGTGTGGCGCGGTGCGCGGCTGAGGATCACCGGATCGCCCGACGACAAGGTCGTGCCGTTCGCCCTGCACGGCGCCGCCCTCCACGCCGCGGCCCTGCCCCTGGCGAAGGAGGCGACGGTCCGCACCCACCCGGGGGAGAGCACCGACGGGCACAAGGTCCCGAGCTTCACCAACAAGGAGATGCTCGACACCTTCCAGCGCTGGATCACCGAGGGCCCCGTGCCGCAGACGGAGCCCGAGCCCGAGACGCCACCCGTGTCCACGCTGCCCGGCGCGGGCACCTACGAGAACGGCGCCGCGCAGATCGTCACCACCGGCACCTGGACGACGCTGAAGGCCACCGCGGACAGCGGCGGGAGCATCGCCTACTCGACCAGCTCCGGCGCCTCCGCGACGCTCGCCTTCACCGGCACGAGCATCGCCTGGATCAGCCGACTCACGTCGTCCTCCGGGATCAACGACGTCGAGCTCGACGGTGTGAAGGTCGCCTCCGTCGACCGCTACAGCGCGTCCACCCGCTCGAAGCAGACGGTGTGGAGCAGCGGACAGCTCGCCGCCGGGCCGCACACGCTGACGATCCGCCGGGGGAGCGGCCGCAATCCGGCCTCGACCGGGACCAACCTGCTGCTCGACTCCTTCGTGGTCGGCGACGCGACGCCTCCGCCGGCGACGACGCTGCCCGGAGCGGGCACCTACGAGAACGGCGCCGCCCCGATCGTCACGACCGGCACCTGGTCGACGTTGAAGGCGAGCACGGACAGCGGCGGCAGCATCGCCTACTCGACCACCGCGGGCGCCTCCGCCACCCTCGCCTTCACGGGTACCAGCGTGAGCTGGATCAGCCGCCTCACCGGCTCGTCCGGCATCAACGAGGTCGAGCTCGACGGAGTCAAAGTCGCGTCCGTCGACCGCTACAGCGCCGCGACGCGGTCGAAGCAGACGGTCTGGAGCAGCGGACAGCTCGCGGCCGGGCCGCACACGGTGACCATCCGCCGCGGGAGCGGCCGCAACCCGGCCTCGAGCGGCACCAACCTGATCCTCGACGCGTTCGTGGTCGGCGACGCCGCTCCGGTCCCCACGGTCACCGTGCCCACGCCGATCGCGGAGTGGTCCTTCGCCGAGAGCGCCGCCCCCTTCGCCTCGGCCGTCGCGGGCGCTCCGGCGCTCCGGCAGGGCGCGGGCTCCTCCGCCCGCGCCGTCGCCACGCCGTTCGGCACCGGAGTCGCCCTCAACGGGACGACGGACCACCTGGTCGTCCCCAAGGACGAGGTCGGCCCGCTCAACCTGGGCGCCTCGACCGGCCAGGTGACGATCGCGGTGTGGGTGCTCAACTCCGACGCGGACGGCGCCTGCATCGCGGGCGTCTGGGAGGAGTCGACGGTCGGGCCGCTGCGCTCCTATGCGCTGTTCAACAACCTCCCCGAGTACGGCGGCTGGGAGCGCGTGTGCATGCACGTCTCGAAGCTCGGCGGGCCGACGCCCGGCTACCCGTACTCGCGCGACTACTCGGTGGAGCCCCGCCGGATCACGCGCGGCGTGTGGCAGCTGCACGTCGGGACGTATGACGGCGCAGTCGCGGTCTCGTACCTCGACGGCGCCGCCACCGCGTATCCGGTGTACACCGACAAGCTCGGCGCGACTTACGCCAAGAACCCCTACGTCTACCCCGACGGCCTCAACGCGGCTCCGGGCGACTTCGTGGTCGGAGCGGTCGGCCGGGACGGCACGATGATCAACCGCTTCGCCGGCTCCCTCGCCCGACTGCGGGTGTGGGACCGGGCGCTGACCGCGGAGCAGGTGAAGCAGCTCTACTCGGCCGAGAAGGGCGCTCTCGGCTGACGATCCGAGGGCGGTGACACGAGTCCGAGAAGCGGATGATCCGCTTCTCGGACAAGGCCGTTCGAGCGATAGCGGGCGTCCCTCTTTCGAGGGTGGTGTTATCGGCTGAATACAGATCGGCGGGCGGCCGCTTCACGGCTGCTCCGCCGTTCTCCGCCGCCTGTATGCGCTGCGCGGAATTCCGTACTCAGGCGGACGTGCGCTCCCGGAGGGCCGTACGGCGGGGGATCATCGCCCGGCGGCCGCGCAGCCCTGTCCCGGATCTCGGAGTGCGGCCCCGCGCCAGATGCGCACCGGCGCGACCACCTCCCAGCCGAGGGTGAGGTAGAGGGCGCGGCCGTCCGTGCTGGCGACGAGGAGACCGCTCCGTGCACCCTCGGACCGGGCCCAGGCGGTGAGGGCGTCGACGACCCGCCGTCCCAGCCCGCGTCGGCGGAACCGCGCATCGGTCTCGATCCGGTCCAGGACCGCGACCGTCCCGTGCACGGCGGCGGTGCCCTGAGCGGCGACGACTCCGTCGACCAGCAGCCGGACGCTCGCCACTCCGTCGGCGGCCTCGAGCACGGCTCCCGCGAGCAGGGCACCCTCGGCGGTGCGGCCCGGGCCGAGGAGCGCCGCCATCAGGCTCTCGTCGCCCAGGCCGATGACCGTCAGCCACTCCTGGGGCCCGGCCACCCGCTCGGCGCCCGCCTGCAGCGCGGAGGGCGACGGATCGACCAGGATCCGCTCCCGCGTGCGCGACTCCGCTCCGACATCGACCAGCCAGACCCCGTCCTCGCGGACGCGCTGCACGCCGCGTGCCCGGCACCAGCCCTCGACCCAGTCGTCCACCCGCTCCGTCGTCGTGATCACGCCCCGAGAGCAGCCGCGACCGGACGGGCGCGATCGTGGGAAGCGGGTTCTCCCGGCGGTGGCCGTCGATCCCCAGCAGGACCGCCCTCGCCCGGATCGCACCCCGCGCACCGCGATCCGCCGGGTCCTCCCTTTGTCAACCTCAGTGCCACGGCGCCGTCCCCGGCCCTACCGTCGGCGCGAGACATCCGCTGCACCGCCGGGACCCTGACGGCCGTGCCGAGAGTGAGGGGCCGATCCGATGCCCAGGCAGGACGGCGACCCGCGGAGCACCACCCGAGTGCTGCGCGAGCTGGTCTCCGCGTTCGAGGATCCGGGGGCCGTGCACCCGGCGCTCGCCCGGCAGGTGCGGAGCGCCGCCCGCGAGCTGCTCGGCGCGTCGGAGCGGGAACCGCTGCGCCTGCGCGTGCGGATGCCGACCCTGATGGTCCCGCGCTCGGTCGTGGACGAGGTGCCCGATCCGCCCCCGGTGCCGCCCGCCGCGCTCTGACCCGACGGCGCTCGTACACTCGGACGATGCGACACGGCATCGTCATCCTCCCGCAGGACCCGTGGGCCGAGGCCCGCCGGAAGTGGCAGTCGGCCGAGGGCCTGGGCTTCGACCACGCGTGGACCTACGACCACCTCTCCTGGCGCTCCCTCGCCGACCAGCCGTGGCACGCGACCGTCCCCACCCTCACCGCTGCCGCGATGGTGACCGAGACGCTCCGCCTGGGCACGTTCGTGGCCTCCCCGAACTTCCGCCACCCGGTGCCGTTCGCGAAGGAGATCGCGACGCTGGACGAGATCTCGGGCGGTCGGACCATCCTCGGGGTCGGCTCGGGCGGCACGGGCTTCGACGCGCGCGTGCTCGGGCAGCCCGACTACTCGCCCCGGCAGCGGCACGAGCGCTTCACCGAGTTCGTCACAGCCCTCGACGCGCTGCTGCGCTTCGAGGAGCCCGGCTCGGGCGGAGTGGACCTCGAGGGGGAGTGGTTCACCGCCCGCTCGGCGCGCATGGTGGGCGAGCCCGTGCAGAGCCCCCGCGTCCCGTTCGTCCTCGCCGCGAACGGGCCGAAGGGCCTCGCGCTCGTCGCCGATCGCGGGCAGGGCTGGGTCACCACCGGCCCGGAGGGAGTGTCGAGCGAGGAGTGGTGGCGGGCGGTCGCGTCCCTCTCCCGGCGGCTCGACGCGGCGCTCGAGGCGGCCGGGCGCGACCCGCGCACCGTCGAGCGCCACCTCTCGCTCGACTCCGGGAGCGACTACTCCCTCGAGAGCGTCGCCCGGTTCGAGGACATGGCCGGCCGGGCGGAGGAGCTCGGCTTCACGGACGTGATCGCGCACTGGCCGCGGCGCGACGGCGTCTACGCGGGCGACGACGAGGTCCTCTACGAGGTCGCCTCGCGCTTCTGACCGGGCCTCGGGGGCTCCGGAGCGGTCCTCAGACCGCGCGGGCGCTCCCGCGGTCGACGAGACGCGCGGGCAGGAGGCGGATCGACGGCTCCTCGCCGCGGGACGGCTGCTCGATCCGCTCGACGAGCGTGTCGACCAAGTGCGCGCCGAGCTCGGCGGCTCCTGTCTCGACATAGCTGTAGGGGAGCGAGAAGTCGCGGGCGAACTCGGCCGAGTACAGGCTCACGACGGACAGCTGCCCGGGCACGGCGACAACGCGTCGGCCCAGGATCGCGGGAAGCATCGCGATGGTCCGGTCGCTGTGGACGACCAGCGCGGTGACACCGGGGTTGTCGTCGAGGAACGCCGTGACCATCGGCTCGACGGCGTCGGCGGCGGTGGCGGCAGGGCGCAGCACCAGCTCGATCCCGAGCCGACCGGCGGTCTCGAGAGCCGACTCGCGGAACCGGAGCCCGTAGGTCCCTCCGCGGTCGAAGACACGATCAGGAGGGGTGACGAGACCGATGCTCCGATGCCCGAGGGCGCCCAGGTGCTCGATCAGCAGGCGGGCCGCGTCGCCGAAGTCGAGGTCGAAGACGTCCACCCCGGAGGCGTCCGCGGGCACGCCGAGGGCGGCACCGGGCCGCCGCGAGGCGCGCAGGACGGGCAGCCGGTCGTCGTCGTCCGCCACGCTCAGGAGGATCAGTCCATCGACCTGACCGGAGCGCGTGAGCCGGCGGACGGCAGCCGCCCCGTCGGCCTCGGTGGCCAGCAGCACGTCGTAGCCGAGCTCGCGGGCGCGGGCCGTGATGGGGAGGACGTACTCGACCATCGCGGGCGCGAACTCGTCCGGGTCGAAGTGGACGAGCAGGCCCAGCGCCATGGTGCGGCGCGTCGCGAGCGCCCGTGCTCCGGCGTTGACCGTGAAGTCGAGCTCGGCGATCGCGTCCTCGATGCGCTTGCGCGTCTCGGGGGAGATGCTGCGCTTGCCGGAGAGGACGTACGACACCGTGCTGCGAGAGACCCCTGCCGCTTTCGCGACGTCTCCGATCGTGGCCATCTCCACCCCCGCTCGAACCGTGTCGAGAGTGGCAGTGCGGCGCGGCGCACGCAACTCGGGCGCCGCGTCCCCGGAGCGAGGATCGGACGCTGCGGCTCCGGCGCTCTGCTCGTCCACGGCGCGCTCGTCCCCGTCGGGGAACCTCCGGTCCCGACGACACGCCGACGCGGCCGGGCGCACGAGGTGCCCGGCCGCGTCAGGGCGTTCTGGACGGATCAGCCGCAGCGCGCCGCACCGTAGGCCGGTGCCGTGGATCCGCTCGCCGCAGCGCCGTCGACCGTCCCCGCGATCCGCACGTCGAGAGCGCCGGCTCCGACGCTCGCAGCGCGGGTGCTGAAGGCGGCTGAGACCGTCTTGCCGGGAGCGACCCCGGTGAAGGTCTTCGTGCCCCAGGCCGAGCCGATCGTGACGTCAGCGGCGACCGCGCTGGTGTTGGTCGCCGTCCCCGTGATCGTGACCTTCCCCGCGGTGCAGCGCGAGGCCGCCGTGCCGCTCACCGTCAGGCCCGTGGTCCGCCCGACGAAGGGCGTGACCGAGATCCTGTCGATGTTGGGCGCGTACTGCGAGGTGAGCAGGACGCCGGGGAAGGTGTCGGAGAGGTAGGTCGTCCCGTCGAAGCCCGGGAGCTCCTTCGAGGTGATCGCGATGGTGTTCGAGCCCTTCCTGAGCGTGACCGGCACGCTCAGGTCCCACAGCTGGTTCTGGTGGAACGTGTGCGGGAAGAGCACGCGCTGCGTCACTCCGTTGACCGTGATGTCCGCGTGGCGGGCGAGCGGGTCGGGGTTGTAGTGCGTCGCGGGGGACTGCTCCTCGTTGGAGTAGCGCAGCGTGAGCGCGTACGTCCCGTCCTGCTCGGCCTTCACGTCGCCGAAGGTCAGGGTCGAGTCGCCGTCGCGTCCGCCCCCGATGTTCCCGACGGCCTTGCCGCCCGACGCGAAGGACAGATCGCGGACCGTGGCGGGGCCGGTGATCGTGGCCGCCTCCGCCTCATAGCTCGTCGTCGCGGGCGGGTTCGCGCTCGCTCCGATGACGATCCGATCGACGAGGAGCGTGCCGCTCGTGCCGACGACCTCGATCTTGTTCACGCCGCCCGAGAGGAAGACCTGACGGGTCGAGCTCGCGCCCACCGGCCCGACCTTCACATCGTTCACGTAGAGGTCGCCGGTGCCGCCGCCCAGGGTGTCCACGGTCACGGAAGACGGCGCGTCCTTCGCGGAGTAGCCCCAGACGGTGGTGGAGGCGCCGCTGGTGAGCTTCGCCGTGCCCGAGCCGGAGACGCCGGCGCGGGAGTAGTCGGCCGTCGCTCCGTTGTCGAGCGTGCCGGTCTCGGCCTCGTGGATCGAGGTCGCGACGGCCGCGCTGGGGAGGGAGAGCTCGATCTTGTCGACGATCGCGTCGCCCACGGTCGACTTCGTGCCGGCGAGGTTCTTCGCGGCGAGCGAGATCGTGTGGGTGCCGGCGGTCAGCTTCACCTTCGTGTCCGCGTGGTCCCAGACCACGAACTTGTAGGCCAGCGGAAGGAGGATCTCCTGCTCCGCAGCGCCGTCGACGCTCAGGAACGCGTTGATCGGACCCTGCTGGGCGTTGGCGGCGTAGGTGTTGAGGGAGTTGGCGAAGACGCTGAGGTCGTACTCGCCGTCCTTCGGGACGGTGACCGCGAAGTCGAGCTTCAGGTCACCGCCGGTGCGGATCCCGCCCACGTTGCGTCCGCCCGAGGTGTAGAAGCCGCCGACGTTGGTCGGCGAGCCCTCGGGTCCGTTGAGGTTCCGCGATCCGGTGTAGCGGGCGTCCTCGGCCTCGTACTTCTGGCGGAAGTCGACGGGCGAGGCGGACGGCGACGACGCGTTGGCGCCCGGGGTCAGGACGACCTCGTAGGCGGAGTCGACGTCGAGCGCGGGCAGGGATCCGCCGAAGTCCAGCGAGAGGGCGCCGTCCACGACGGACGCGTCGAACTCCTTCACCGTCTGCGGGGCTCCCGAGTCGCCGACCTGGCCGGTCCAGCGGATCTCGCTGACCTCCACGTGGACCTTCGAGCCGAAGGTGGCGGCCGGGATGCGCTCGAACGCGACCTTCTGCGAGCCGCCGACGCCTCCGAAGAGGGCTCTCGCCTGCTTGGCCGCGGTGTCGAGGGTCGCGACGCCCTGGAGGGTGTAGCTCTGGCCGGGCTTGGGCGGCGTGACCGCGACGGTGTCGCCGGTCATCGAGGCGTAGGCGTTGAGGAGCCACCACTGGCCGTTGGCGCGGTTGGCCTGCACCGCGGAGTCGGAGAGGTTGCCGTCGATGTTCCAGTAGGCGATGTCGCCGTCGACCTTCTTGTCCTCGAGCGCGCTGATCCACTGGACCATCTGGCCGGGCACGGAGGTGTGGTAGTTGAAGGCGTACTCGTTGAGGTTCACCGGCAGGTGCTTCCCGGCGTAGGACGTGCCCGCGTACAGCTCGTCCTCCCAGGCCCGGAAGCGGTCGACGTTGGTGCGGATCTCACCCGGGGCGCTCAGCTCGTGCCAGGTCATCACGTCGGGGACGGTGTCCTGCTCGAGCGTGTGGGTCATGAACCCGCGGACCTGGTCGTAGAGGACGCTGGTGTTCGGTCCGGCGATGCGGGCGTCGGGCATCCTGTCGCGGATCAGCGCGTAGGTGCTGTCCCAGGCCGCGAAGAACGCGGTCGGGTCCTCCAGCCAGCTCTTCCCGTCGTAGCTCCACTTCCCGTTGCCGAACATGTTGCCCTCGGGCTCGTTGAACGGCACGAACACGATGTTGTCCTGGTACTCCTCGGGGAGCGCGAGCACCTGGTCGACCTGCGTGGCGATCTTCGCCTGGTAGTCGGCCAGCTTCTCCTGGGGAGTGCTGCCCGGCCACTCGTAGGGGAAGCCGCGGTAGATGTCCGTCATGTAGATGTAGGTGTCGCCGTCCGAGGTGTCGGCGACGGCCTTCGCGACGCTCAACGCGTCCGCGCCCGGATGCTGCGGCCCGTCCTGCGCCTTGGTCGAGACCGTGCGCAGGTCGATCCCCTCGAGGAGGTTGTCGGAGGGGAGGCCCTCGCCGTAGACCCCGTAGAGGGTGCCGGACGCGCCGCCCATGAACTCCCCGGTGCTCGTGCCGAGGTCGATGGTCATCTCGTCGAGTGCGCGCACCGTGACGGTCGCCGTGACCGCGGTGCCGAGGCCGGTGACGGTGCCCTTCACGGTGAAGGTGCCGCGCTTCGCGTACGCGGAGGCGGGGACGCTCTCCCAGGTGACCGGGGCGTCGCGGTTCACGCCGTCGGAGTAGGTGGCGGGGACCCCCGGCAGGGCCGGCGCGACGCCGATGCCGGTGGTGACCGCGACGCTCGTCGAGAGAACGCCGGTGACGGCCGGCGCGGCGTCGCCCGCCAGACCCCGGACCTGAGCGGCGGTCAGAGCCCGGTTGTAGACGCGGAAGTCGTCGATCGCTCCGTCGAAGTAGGGGTGCACGTTCCAGAGCGCCCGGCCGATGTTGCCGCTCTTGGAGGCGGAGGCGGAGTAGAGCTGCTTCGCGAGATCGACGGAGGCGGGAGCCGTCGCGACCTGCAGACCGTTGAGGTACAGGGTCACGGTCGTGCCGTCCATCGTCGCGGTGACGTTGACCCACTGGTCCTTCTGCAGCGGCGAGGAGCTGGAGACTCCGGTCTCGCCGCCGTCCTTCAGCTGCTTGATGATCGCGCGGGCGCTGCCGCCGTCGAACGACGGAGCGAAGGCCGACGCGGCGTCGGGGCTGATGCCCAGGCACCACAGCCACTGGAAGCCTCCGGTGCCGGACCACTTCGTCCAGGCGGAGACGGTGGTCTGCGTCACGCCCTGGAAGAGCCCGTTCGGCACGGTCAGGTACGGCGCGGAGGTCGAGTCCGCCGCGCCCCCGGGAAGGTCGATCGCGGTCGTACCGGCCTTCCGACCCGCGACGTACGTCGCTCTCGCGCTGTTGACGACGGTGCCGTCGAGCTTCTTCGACGAGAGGTCGGCGACCGTGGATCCGGACACCTGCCCCTGCTCGAAGTCGTACTGGAGGATGAGCGCGTCGGCGGGGACGGAGGTGTCGGCCGCGGAGGCGGACTCGGCGCTCGGGAGAGCGACGGCGAGGGCGGCGAGTGTCGCGGCACTCAGCGCGAGGGCGAGGGAGCGGGTGCCGCGCCTCGGGGAGGACATCGTTGTCACGCTGGTCACTTTCTGTGGGGACAGCCGGCCGGACGACGGCGGGCGTCGGTCCGGGGTCGGAGCAACAGTGCTTCGAACCGGTTCGACAAAACTAGGTTCCGCGCCTGCGACACGCAAGAGGACCTGAGAAGTTCCTCGTCCGGCTCGCAGGTGCCGGCGGTCGCTCGGGCTCTCGCCGGGACCCGTCAGCCCGCCGGAGCGGCCGTCGCCGCGGAGATCGGCGACCGGCCCGCAGGAGGACGTCCTGGACGCGGTCGAGGGGAGCCGCCCGGACTGGCTGAGCCCCGACGGCGTCCTCCCGCGGTGACCCGCAGGACCGCGGCGGCCTGTGCCGCGTGCGGGAGGATGAGGGCATGACGCTCCCTCCGCCGACGCTCCTCTCCCCGCCGCTCCAGGACCGGCTGGCCCGGTGGTTCGACGGGGAGGCGCCGCCGGCCCCCTCGGTGAGCTGGGCCCTGTTCGACCGCACCGGGCTGCTCGTCAACCACGGCCGCGGCGAGCACCGCCTCGACGGCGCCGCTCCCGGGCCCGGGACCGTGCACCGCATCGCCTCCATGTCGAAGAGCTTCGAGGCGGCGGCGGTGCTGATCCTGCGCGACCGCGGGCTGCTCCGCCTCGACGACCGCGTCGCCGACCACGTGCCGGAGTTCACCGACCCGCTCGACTCCGCGGGCCGGCCGCTGCCCGTGACGGTCAGGATGCTCCTCAGCAACTGCTCGGGGCTCCCGGAGGACAACGGCTGGGCCGACGACGTCATGGCTCTGACGCGGGAGGAGTTCCTCGAGGTCGTCAGCCGCGGGCTGACCTTCACGGAGCGGCCGGGTGAGGTCTACCAGTACTCCAACATCGGCTTCTGGCTGCTCGGCGTGCTCGTCGAGAACGTGACCGGGGAGGACTTCCCGTCCTTCGCGACGCGGACGATCCTCGAGCCGCTCGGCCTCCACGACACCCGCTACGACAGCGGCGACTACCCCGACGGCACCGACCTCGCGGCCGGCTTCAGCACCTTCGACGACGGAGCGACCTGGGTGCCCCGCCCCGTCACCGGCACCGGAGCGGGCGCCTGCGCCGCGAGCATGTTCAGCACGGTCGGCGACATCGCCCGCTGGAGCGGCTGGCTCTCCTCCGCGTTCGAGGGCGAGGACGGCGCGGACGACGACCCGGTGCTGAGCCGCGCCTCCCGCCGCGAGATGCAGCGCGGCTGGACGCCGGTCCCCGCGCTGAGCCCTCGCGCCGTCGAGAGCACGCTCGACGGCTCCGCGTACGGGTTCGGCCTCGTCGTCGAGCACGACGTCCGCTTCGGCGGGATCGCCCACCACTCCGGCGGCCTGCCGGGCTGGTCGTCGAACATGCGCTGGCATCTGGAGTCGGGCCTGGGGGCCGTGGTCTTCGCGACCGCGAACGGGGCGAAGCTCGCCGCCGCCGCGACGGGACTCCTCCGCGCCGCCCTCGAGGACACCGCTCCGCCGGCGCGGACCATCACCCTCCTCCCGTCGACGCTCGCCGCGGCCGCCGCCGTCGAGGCCGCGATCGTCGCGGGAGACCTCACCCGGGCGGGGGAGCCGGGCAGCGGCGCCCTGTTCAGCCCCAACCTGCTGAGCGATGTGCCGGCCGACGTGCGCGCCCGCCGCCTCGCCACGGCGATCGCGGAGATCGGCGGGCTCGCCGAGGACCCGACCGCGAGGCCGCTGGTGGAGCGGCTGCTCTGGAGCGCCTCCGCGGCGCAGGCGGCCTTCCTCCTGCCGGGCCGCGACGGAGAGCTCGAGTGCCGGCTCGAGACCACGCCGACCGTCCCGGCCCTGGTCCAGCGCCTCGAGATCGTCGTGCGCGAGGCTCCGACGGCTGCCCTCCCGGTCGTGCGCTTCTACCGCCCTCGGGCCGGCTAGCGGTCGAAGACGAGGCGCGGACGCGGCGGACCTCGACGCTCCCGCACCGACAACGGCGGGCGGCCCTCGAGGGACCGCCCGCCGTCACGCTCCCGCGGTCAGCGGATCGTCGTGCTCGCCGTGTCCGCGTTGCTGCGGATGGACGGGTCGGGCGTCTTCGTCGAGAACGCCGCCGCCAGCGCGGTCGCCGTGCCCGAGACGGCCGCCCTCACCGTGATCTTCTCCGACACGGTCCGCCCGTCCGCCAGGCCGGCCCGCTGGAACACCACGACGTTCCCGACCCTGGTGTACGAGCCGGTCGCCGAGACGAACTGCACGCTCGCGGGCAGGACGACCTGCGAGAAGACCGACCCAGACGCAGCCGGACCGGCGTTCGTCGTGATGAGGGTGTAAGTGAGCGTCCTCCCCTTCACCGCCGAGGCCGGCCCGGAGAGGTCGACGCGCAGATCGGCCTTCGTCGCGACCTGCTTCGGCGAGACCGTCAGCGTGCTCGTCGCCCGAGCCGTGCCCGCCGAGTTCGCGGCCTGGATGCTGAAGGTGGTGGTCCCGGCCGTGGTCGGCGTCCCGGAGAGGCGCCCGGTCGCGTCGAGGGTGAGTCCGGCGGGCAGTGCGCCGGAGACCAGGGAGACCGACGGAGCGGGCGTGCCGCTCACCGCGTAGCGGAAGTCGTAGGCCGAGCCGACGACGCCGGCCGCGACCGTCCCGGAGAGGGTCGGCGCGACCGTCGGCGACGAGACGGTGACGGTGCTGGTGGTCCCCGCGGAGGCGGTGCCGGCGCGGGCCGCCAGCGTGAACGTGAAGGTGCCCGGCGCGGACGGAGTCCCGGTCAGGCGCCCGGCCGGAGTCAGGGTGAGGCCGGACGGGAGCGCACCGGAGGAGACGGCCACCGACGGCGCGGGGAAGCCGGAGACGGTGTAGCCGAAGTCGTAGGGGGTGCCGACGACGCCCGGCCCGGGGGTGCCGGAGATCGCCGGTGCAGCGGCGGCGGGGGAGACGACGACGGTGCTGGTGGTCTCCGCGCTCCCCGCAGCGTTCGAGGCCCGCAGGGTGAAGGTGGAGCGTCCGTCGGCGGTCGGCGTCCCGGTCAGGCCGCCACGATCATCGAGGCTCAGGCCGGCGGGGAGCGTTCCGGAGACGAGCGAGACCGTCGGCGCCGGTGTGCCCGTCACGCTGTAGTCGAAGTCGTACGGGGTGCCCACCGTCGCGGCGGGCGGGTCGCCGGCCAGGGTCGGCGCGACCGTCGTCTCCGCCACGGCGAACGTGTGCGGGGTTCCGACGGTGGCGCCGAAGGGGTTCCGCGCGGAGACGGCGAAGGTGGACGTGCCCGCGGTCGTCGGCGTGCCGGAGAGGAGCCCGGACGCGCTGAGGGTCAGGCCGTCGGGGAGTGAGCCGGAGGCGATCGCGAACGAGGCGGGGCGGTCGGCCGCGAAGGTGTACGAGGCGGCCGCTCCGAGCGGCCCGGACGCGGGAGGAGCATCCGCCGTCAGGACCGGACGCGGGCCCCGGGCGAGCACGTGATCGGGTCCGGCTGCGAGAGCCGTCGTGCCGGCGAGGCCGGCGGGTGACTGCAGCTGCCCGGCCGAGCTCCGGCCCCAGCCGACGATCGTGCCGTCGCCCTTCAGCGCGAGGCTGTAGTCGGACGCGGCGGCGATCGCCACGACCCCGGACAGGCCTTCCGGCACCGTGGTCTGGCCGTAGTCGACGACGACCGAGTCGGAGCTCGCGCCCCAGGCGACGACGGTGCCGTCCTCCTTCAGCGCGAGGCTGTGGGTCTCTCCCGCCGCGACGGCCACCACGCCCTCGAGCCCCGCGGGGACGTCGGTCTGCCCGTAGAGGTCCCAGCCCCAGGCGACCACCCTCCCGCCGGACACGGCGAGGCTGTGGCGCTGGCCCGCGGCGATGGCAGTGACGCCTCCGAGGCCGGCCGGGACCAGGCCCTCGCCCAGCCCGTTGCTGCCCCACGACGTGACGGTGCCGTCGTTGCCGAGCGCGAGGCTGTTGTCGCGGGAGGACGAGATCGCGACGATCCCGGTCAGCGCGGCACTCCTCGACACCTGCCCGTCGCCGTCGTAGCCCCAGGAGACGACGGTCCCGTCGCTCTTCAGCGCATGGCTGCTGTAGTCGCCGGCGGAGACCGCGACGACCCCCGTGAGACCGTCGGGGACGCTGGTCTGCCCGTACGACCCGCGGCCCCAGGCGACGACCCCGCCGTCGCCTTTCGCGGCGAGGCTGTGGGTCCGGCCCGCGGCGAGGGAGAGGACGCCCTCGACCCCGGCCGGGACCGTGGTCTTCCCGTCGGTGCCGCTTCCCCAGGCCGCCACCCCGAGGACAGGGGCGGACGGAGCGGCGACCGCCGCGAGAGGAACGGCGGTGCCGACGAGGAGCGCGACGGCCGCGGTCAACCCGAGCAGACCCCGCCGGAGCCGCCGCGCCGCTCCTGGATCCCGCGGCTGCGACGTGCCGTCCTGGACGGCGGGCGGACGAGGGACGGTGCTGGAGCGCATGTGCTGCCTTCGATCGGGACGGCCCTCATCGGCCGTCCTCGAACCGTGGCACGGCCGTCCCGCCGCTGACAATGTCCTCTAGCGGCCCTGTCCGGAAGAGGGCGCCGCGGAGCTCCGCGGAGGGGACGTAGGCCCGGTCTCACTGCGGCCGAGCGCTCCCGCCGCGGGCCCGTGACGGTCAGCGCATCCCGAGGGACGCCGTCGCGTCCGGACCGCTCAGCGGGGTCGGAACGGGGACCCCGGCTCTCCCGCGTACGGGGCGTCCGCCTGGTCGAAGTCCCAGCGGCCCGCGGTGGACGGGCGGACGACGGGGGTCTTCGTCGGGGTCGGCGTCGCCGACGGCGCCGGCGCGGCGGCCAGCCCGGCGTGCCAGCGGAAGATCGCGTCGATGCCGTCCTGGTTCACCCACGACGGTGCGTTGTGGCCGAGCGCGTGCGTCCGGACGGTCGCCTCCCTGGCCGTGGCCGTCGCCTTCTTCACGAGGGCGAGCCCGTGCAGTGCCGGCGGCACGCTCGGGTCCGGGTGGGCCGTGTCGGACACCACCGCGCGGATGTTCGCGCCGGCCCAGGCGGAGGCGGGCAGCCGCTTCGGGTTGTGGGAGTCGATCTGAGCGGTGCTGCCGCCGAAGGCACCGCCGATCGAGAAGCGGCCCCGCGTCGTGCGGTCGTGGGTGTCGCGGAGGTCGTAGACGCCGTTGACCAGGTAGACGCCGTTGATGCCGGGGAAGACCCGCGCGCCGTAGTCCTCGCAGGCGAGCGCGCCGCCGGCCGACATCGCCCAGAGGTAGCTGGCGGCGATCGGGAACTGGCCGGAGAGGTAGGCGTAGCCGTTCCGCTGGTGCTTCTGCGCGGTGTCGTTGGTCCAGATCGTTCCGCCGAGCGTCTGGCAGATCGCGATGGCGCCCCGCTCGACGGCGAGCTCGGCCGGGTACGCGAAGACGCTGGACAGCGAGGTGTGGTCGGCCTGCGCGGAGTGGATGAACCAGATCACCGGTACCGCTGCGGCCTGCCGCGGCTTCACCGTCTGCGGCACGAAGATCCGCGCGAGGTCGCCCGCGATCGAGACCGTGAGGACGTCGTAGAGCACGCCGCGGTTCTTCGTCCTCACGTTGATCGTGCGGGTCCTCTCCCCGGGCAGGCCGGGCACGGGGGAGGCGGAGGCGGAGGCGGCCGGGAGCGTCGCCGCGCCCAGAGCGAGAGCACCCGTGAGGGCGCCGCCGATGACGGCGCGCCGCCGGAGGCCGGGAGTTCGAGAGGGGGGTACTGCTGAATCGTCGGGGGACACGGGGGCTCCTCGTGCAGGGACCGCGAACCGACGAGGTCGGCGGAGCGGTCCGGGTCGGCGGGGGGTGTGCCTGCAACGCTAGCCGGAGGACCGGCCGGACGACCCGTCGATGCGCGCCAGTCGCGGGACGGCGGAGGGACGACGCCGCACGGACGGAACGGTCGGCGGCTCGGCGACCGCATCGGCGGCGGATCGAGGCGCTCAGGAGGCGAAGGAGAGGCCCGTTCCTGATCGTCCGCCCCGCCGGTTCCGACCCTTTCGCCCCGTTCGGGAGCACTTCCCCGCACCGGTCTGGCCCCCCGGTGTGAAGGCTCCCAGGTTCCTCGCGCTCGTCGGCGGACCGGTGCCAGCGTGAAGGGACCGAGAAGCAGAAGGAGAAACGACCATGACTCTTCGACGAACTCTTGCCACCCTCGCCCTCACGGGCGCCATCGCCTCCGTCGGCGTCGTCGCTGTCGCGACGCCCGCCTCCGCGGCCGAGGTCGCGAACGGACAGTACGTGAGCGCCGGGAACTACGCGTGCGGAGCCCAGGAGGTGGCCACCGGCGCCACCCTCGGACCCGAGGGCGTCCTGCGCCAGCGCGCTCTCGTCTTCCGCAACTGCGGGTCGAGCACGGTCGAGCGCAAGGCCGACATCATCGCCGACTTCGACGGCAGCTGCTACTCCGTGGCGCCGGGCAAGGCCCGAGTCCTCGACGCGCTGTTCGTGGCGGCGGGACGCAACACCTACCGCGCGTCCAAGGCCTGCTGAGGTCGCGTGCTCCGCCGGAGGGGCGGGTCGGGGACATCCCCGGCCCGCCCCTCCAGCTGTCCGGAACGACCACGCCGTCCGAGCCGTCCTCCCGTCGACCCGCCCGAGCATCACTCCAGCACAGGCCCCAGCTCCGCCAGGACCTCCGCGACCCGGGCCCGCGCCCGTGCACCGAGCCCGCGGACCGGACGCGGGAGGCAGCGCGCCTCGGCGAGACCGAGCTGCTCCGCCATCGCTGCGACCACGCGGTAGCTGCCGCCGTGCTCCGCGAAGAGGTCCCAGACGGGCTGCAGGCGTGCCGATCCCGCGATCGCGGCCGCCTCATCGCCCGACTGCGCCGCCCGGGCGATCGACAGCGCCGTCCGCGGGAAGATGCCGCCGATCACCGAGTACCAGGCGTCGCAGCCGCCGAGCAGCCCGCGCGCACCCGCGGCGTCCCCCGAGACCCCGACGGTGACCCCCTCCGGCACCCGCGCCCGGATCTCGCTGACGCGCGCCGCCGCGGCGCCCGGTCCCTCCGGCACGCCGGGGATCTTGAGGGAGGCGACCTGCGGCAGCCGGGCGACGGCCCCGTAGAGGTCGTCGGAGAAGGAGAAGCGCGTCGTCCCGGGGTTGTCGTACACGACGAGCGGCACCGAGAGCTGAGCCGTCACGTCTTCGTAGAGCCCCAGCACGTCCTCGTCCGTCAGCGGCTGGTAGCCGAGCGGCGCCAGGAGCACCGCGCTCGCTCCGGCGCTCTGCGCGTCCTCGGCGAGCGCCAGCACCTGCGAGGTGCGCAGCGCCCCGATCCCGACCACGACCGGCACCGGGCCGGCGCCGCGGACGGCGATCTCGGCGGCGCGCCGGCGCTCGCCGCGGTCCAGGTACGGAGCCGAGCCGGTCGAGCCCAGGGCGCCGATCGAGTCGACTCCCGCCCGCGCGAGCCGCTCGACGAGAGCGGCGAACGACCGCTCGTCGATGCTGTCGTCGCGGAGCGGTGTGAGGGGGAAGGCGCTGAGTCCGGTGAGCACGTCGGTCCGTTCGCTGAGGGCGGGAGGGGCCCGGACAGTCTCCCCGGCGGCAGGGGCCCGGTCGAGGCCAGAACCGCCGGGGGCCGGGGGACCAGCCGTCACTCCGCGTCGAGCACCACTCGGGAGTGGAGTCCGAGCCGGTCGAGGAACGCCTCGTCGTGGCTGACGACGACCAGGCCGCCCCGCCAGGCGGCGAGAACGTCGACGAGGTGGTCGGTCGTGGCGAGATCGAGGTCGTTCGTCGGCTCGTCGAGCACGAGCAGCTGCGGAGCCGGCTGCGCCAGCACGAGCCCGGCGAGCGCGACGCGGAACCGCTCGCCGCCCGAGAGCGACGCGATCCTCCGATCGACCACGTCGCCGCGCACCAGGAGCCGCGCGAGGGCGTTCCGCAGCTCGACCGCAGGACGATCCGGCGCGGCCCGGGAGACGTGCTCCCGCACGGTGGCCTCCTCGTCGAGGAGTCCCTCGCGGCGCTGGGGGAGCCAGCCGACCCGCTCCGTCAGCGCTCGGGCCGTGGTGCCGGCGAGCGGATGCTCCCGCGCACCCGGCGCCCCGACGAGGTGCTCGAGCAGGGTCGTCTTCCCCGTCCCGTTCGCGCCGACCACGGCGATCCGCTCCGGCCCCTGGAGCACCGTCGTCCGGCCGCGCACCGTCACCTCCGCCAGCCGGCGCCCGGCCGCGACCCCGGGGTCCGGCAGGTCGAGGCGGACCCGGTCGTCGTCCCGGACTGCTCGCGACGCTGCGTCGACCTGCTCGCGCGCCCGCGCCTCCGCGGCCCCGTGCCCGGAGCGCAGCCGTCCCGCGGTCGCCTCGGCTCGTCCTCTCCGCGCGTTCGCGAGGATCGCGGGCATCGACTCCGCCGATCGCGCCCCCGCCCGCGCGCGGCGGGCGATGGTCGTCTCGGCCTCGATGCGCTGCCGCCGCTCGGCGCGGAGAAGCCGGTCGGCGTCGCGCAGATCGCGCTCCGCGGCCGCCTGCTCGAGGGCGAGCCGCTCCTCGAACGCCGAGAACGTCCCGCCGGAGGTGCGGACCGCCCCGTCGCGCAGCTCCGCGATCTCGTCGACGTGCTCGAGCAGCTCCCGGTCGTGGCTGACGAGCACGAGCGTCCCGCGCCACCGGTCGACCAGGTCGAGCAGAAGCCCTCGGGAGCGCCGGTCGAGGTCGTTCGTCGGCTCGTCGAGCACGGCGATCGGCCGACCGCGCAGCCGGACGCCGGTCACGGCCGTGAGGACGGCCTGCCCTCCGGAGAGGGTCGCGACCGGCCGCAGCAGGTCCGCCTCCTCCAGGTCGAGACCGGCGTCGCCGAGTGCGGCGAGCGCTCGGGCCTCGAGGTCCCAGTCGTCCGCGAGCACCTCGAAGTGCCGCGGATCCGCGTCGCCGCGGAGGATCGCGTGCAGAGCGTCCAGGCGATGCCGGATCCCGAGGAGATCGGCGACGGTGTCGTCGGGCCCTCGCCGGAGGCGCTGGGGCAGCAGGTCGACGGGTCCCGTCGTCGAGACGCTCCCGGCGGTGGGGGAGAGGCCGCCGGTGACGAGGCGGACGAGGGTCGACTTGCCGGCGCCGTTCGCGCCGACGAGACCGGTGCGCCCGCGTCCGAACGCAGCGGTGACGCGGTCGAGGACGACGGAGCCGTCGGGCCAGGCGAACGTGCAGTCGTGGAGGACGACGGCGGGCGGGGTGGTGCGGGACGAGGAGGGCACGGTGCTCCAGTGGTCGGTGTCGGCGCACGACGACCACCGGGCTCCGAGGGAGCAGGGGCTCGCCCCTGAGGGGCGGGCACGGGGGACGTCAGTGCGAGAGCAGCTGCTGCGTCGTGGACGCAGTACCGGTGCTGGAGCGCAAGAGTCCGTCTTCCGTGCGGGGGGCCCCCGTGACCGCGAGCCGCTGGATCGGCCGGTGTGGCGGCCGCACCGACGTCGCGGCTCGCGACGAGGTACCCGACGACCGTACGTGCCCGTCGATACACGCGCAACCGTGACCGACTGCTCGTCCGCGGCCTGCGTCCGTCGGCGCCGTCGCGCGGCTCGCGGCGGACGGCTCTCCACCCACGGCGGGACGGCCGGACCGCCCTGGTATGCACGCTGCTGCCCACCGGTCGAGGGGGTCGCCGGCGGGCCCTCCCGTCGCCGGGCCCTCACTACGCTGAGCCCATGGTGACCATTCGCGACGTCGCGGCCGATGCGGGGGTGGCCCGCAGCACGGTGTCCTACGTGCTCTCCGGCAACAAGAAGCTCCCGGAGGCGACCCGCCTGCGCGTGCTCGCGAGCGTGGAGCGGCTCGGCTACCGGCCCGACCCGATGGCGCGGGCCCTGGCGCTGCGGCGCACGAACATCCTCGGCTTCTTCGCCTCCGTCGATCCGGAATCGCGGCAGACCGATGTCGACGTCTTCATGCGCTTCGTGCGGGCGGCGATGTACGCGGCCCGCGCCCGCGGCTTCGACCTGCTGATGATGGGCACGGGCGAGGGGGAGCTCGCGCGCGACGTCCTCGCCGATGCGCTCGTCGTGATGGACATCCGCCGGGACGACCCCCGGCTGCCGGTCCTCGCGAGCATCGGCCTGCCGACCGCGCTGGTCGGCTACCCGGGCGAGGGCAGCCCGTTCAGCGCGATCGACCTCGACTTCGACGGCGCGGCGCGGGTCGCCGTCGACCACCTCGCCGACCTCGGGCACGTCGAGATCGCGGTCCTCGGGATGGGCCCCGACGCCTACGAGAGCGGCTACGCCTTCGCCCTGCGGTTCCGCGAGGGCTTCCTCGACCAGTGCCGCCTGCGCGGCGTGCGGGGCGCCGTCATCCCCAGCACCGACGACGTCGACGACTGGTTCGAGCAGGCGCAGGAGCAGCTCCCCGGCCTGAGCGCCGTGGTCACGCACGGGCCGGGCGTGCTCGAGCCGTTCCTGCAGCGCCTCAGCGGCCTGGGCCTGCGCGTCCCGGAGGACTGCTCGATCATGACCATCGCCCCGGAGGCGGTGATGCGGCACGCCGACCAGCCGGTCACCGTGGTGGATCTGCCCGGCGACGAGATGGTCTCGCGGGCGGTCGACCTGGTGCTCGACGAGCTCGCCGGCACCGCGACTCCGGGAGTGACGGAGCTGCTGCCCGCGGTGGTCGTGGACCTCGGCACCACCGCGCCCTTCTCGCCGGGCACCAGCCGGGGCGTCGTCCCCTCGTGGCGGCGGGCGCGCGGCTGACGTCGACCGGGTCGCCCGGGGCGTTCCCCGGGCGATCGGTGAACCGGTTCTCCGAAATCTATTGAACCGGTTCTCCGACTCGGTTAGGCTCGCCACGACTTCCGGACGGACCGCCCCAGCGGGCGCCCCGGAGGGTCTTCCCGGCGCGAGCGCTCCGCTCGTTCCGACCGTATTCAGAGAGGAATACCGTGAAGAACAGCATCCGACGGGCCGCAGGCGCCGCCTCCCTCGTCCTCATCGCCGGAGTCGCCCTCAGCGCGTGCAGCGCACAGGGAGCGGGCGACGACTCGTCGAAGTCGCTCACCCTCTGGGACAGCTTCACCCAGTACGACGCGTCCTCCCCCTACGGCCAGCTCCTGGCCGGCTGCGAGGCCTCGACCGGGATCACCCTCGAGCGCACCTCCGACCCCGACCTCACCACCAAGCTCCTGCAGTCGGCCGCGTCGAAGACGACGCCGAACCTGGTCGTCCTCGACAACCCCAACGTCGCGAAGTTCGCCGACACCGGCCTGCTCGTCGACAACGCCGCCTCCGGGCTCGACACCAGCGACGTCCTCCCGAACGTGCTCGCCGCCGGCCAGCTGGACGGGAAGACCTACGGCTCGTCGATCGGCTCGAACACCCTCGCGCTCTTCTACAACAAGGCGCTCTTCGAGGCCGCCGGCGTCACTCCGCCGACGACCTGGGACGAGCTGACCACCGCCGCGAAGGCCCTCACCGCGGGCGACGTCACCGGGCTCGGCTTCTCCGCTATCGGCACCGAGGAGGGCACCTTCCAGTTCCTGCCCTTCTTCTGGGGCTCCGGTGCGACCCTCGAGGACATCTCCTCCGACGACGCCGTCTCGGCGCTCGCGCTCTGGACCGACCTGGTGAAGAGCGGCTCGGCCTCGCAGGCGAACGTCAACGCCAACCAGCAGGACGTCCGCGACCAGTTCCTCGCGGGCAAGCTCGGAATGATGGTCAACGGCACCTGGCAGCTCTCCGCCCTCGACGAGGCGGGCATCGACTACGGCGTCGTGCCGATCCCGGCGAAGGACGGGGGAGCGGCACCGAGCCCGCTCGGCGGCGAGTTCGTCGAGGTGGTCGCCTCCGACGCCGCGAAGCAGACCCTCGCCACGGAGTTCGCGCAGTGCGTCATCCAGCCCGACAGCCTGAAGGCCTGGGCGGCCGGCCAGTCGTACATCATGCCGTACGCCGACGCGGCCGCCGAGCAGGCGACCGAGGACCCCGCGCTCCAGCCGTGGGTCGAGGCCATCTCGGTCGCGCAGGGACGCACCAGCGACCTCGGCGTCGCCTACCCGGACACCTCGAAGGCGCTCTGGACCGCGATCCAGGAGTCGCTGACCGGCTCGAAGACGCCGCAGGCGGCCCTCGACGACGCCGCGGCGAGCCTGAAGTAGCGGCCGCATGACCGACCCCGCCGTGCTCACGGCGCCGGTCGCGGGCGGGGCGGCCACCAGGCCGCCCGCCCGCCGCCGACCCCGCTCTCACCTCCGCCTCGCCGCCGCCGCGTTCATGGCGCCCGTGGTGATCTTCCTCGCCGTCTTCTTCGTCTACCCGATCATCCGCGGCGTCGTCCTCAGCCTCCAGGACTTCGGACCGTCGTCCTTCGTGACCGGGATCGCCCCCTTCGTCGGCTTCGACAACTACGTCACGGTCGTCACCGATCCGATCTTCGCGAGCATCGCCTGGCACACCGTGGTCTTCACCGTGGTCTCGCTGGTGGGCCAGTTCACGATCGGCATGGCCCTGGCGCTGTTCTTCAGCCGCCGGTTCCCGCTCTCGGCGACGTTCCGCTCCCTCATCCTGCTGCCGTGGCTCCTGCCGCTGATCGTCTCGGCGACGGCCTGGCGCTGGATCTTCGACCAGCAGTTCGGCATCCTGAACGCCGCGATCGGCACGCCGGTCGGCTGGCTGACCGATCCGTCCGTCTCGCTGTGGGCGGTCATCATCGCCAACATCTGGCTGGGCATCCCGTTCAACATGGTGCTGCTGCACGGAGGCCTGCAGGGCATCCCCGAGAGCCTCTACGAGGCCGCGGCACTGGACGGCGCCTCGCGCTGGCGGTCCTTCTGGAGCATCACCTGGCCGCTGCTGCGACCGGTGACCTCCGTCACGCTCCTCCTCGGCCTCGTCTACACGATCAAGGTGTTCGACGTCATCTGGATCCTCACCAAGGGAGGCCCGGCCAACAGCTCGCACACCCTCGCGACCTGGGCCTACGAGCAGTCCTTCACCGACCTGCAGTTCGGAGTCGGTGCGGCGGCCGGCCAGATCCTCGTGATCGTCGCCCTCGTCTTCGGCATGATCTACATCCGCGCCCAGCGCAAGGAGGACCTCGGATGAACCGGCACACCACAGGGCTGCGCCGCGGGATCGACGTGGTCATCGCGATCGTGCTCTGCGGCTTCCTCCTCTTCCCGCTCTACTGGATGGTCAACGTCTCGCTGACCAAGCCGCAGAACCTGATCCAGACCCCGCCGAGCCTGTTCCCCGGCGACCCGACCCTCGACGGGTACGTGCAGGCGTTCTCGACGCAGCTGCCGAACCTCATCACGAGCCTCGTGATCTCGATCGGCTGCGTGATCCTGACGCTGGCGATCGCCCTGCCCGCCGCTTTCGCGATGGCGAAGTTCCGGGTGCGGGGGACCGGCGTCGTGATGTTCGTGTTCCTCCTCGCCCAGATGATCCCCGGGATCGTCCTGGTCACCGCGCTGTTCGCGATCTACAACGCGCTGGGGCTGCTCAACACCTATCCGGGCCTGATCCTCGCCGACGCGACCGCCTCCGTGCCGTTCGCGGTGATCATCCTCCGGGCCTTCATGCTCGGCATCCCCGACGAGCTGATCGAGGCCGCGCGGATCGACGGTGCGAGCAACTGGCGCTCCTTCGTCTCGATCGTCATCCCGCTGAGCCGGAACTCGATCGTGACCGCGGGCCTGTTCTCGTTCCTGTTCGCCTGGGCCGACTTCCTCAACGCGAACTCGCTCACCTCGGGCAACAGCATCGTGCCGTTCACCCTCGGCCTCTACCGCTACATCGGATCGACCACCACCAACTGGAACGGGATCATGGCGACCGCCGTGATCGCCTCCATCCCGGCCGCCGTGCTGCTGATCGTGGCCCAGCGCTACGTCGCCGCCGGGGTCACCGCCGGCGCGGTCAAGGACTGATCGCCGTGCCCGACTCGAGGAAGCAGGAGCACATGGACACCGACGCGTTCGCGCTCGAGGGGGACCGCCTCGTCTGGCGCGGCGACGGCGAGACCGTCGTCGTCGAGCCGTGGGGGAGGGACAGCGTCCGGGTCCGCGCCCGCCGGTCCGGGGAGGTCCTCGACACCGACTGGGCGCTGATCGCCCCCGAGCGCCACGCGCCGGAGGTCTCGATCGAGGGACCGCGGGCGACGCTGCGCGCCGGCGGCATCACCGTCGTCCTCGAGCAGCAGGAGGGCTACGGGTACCAGACCGGCTACCACGAGCTCTCCTGCTCCCTCTCCTTCTACGACCGTCGGGGGGAGCTGCTCTTCCGAGAGCTCGGGAGCGGGGGAGCGCTCAAGCTGCGCGCCCGCGAGCAGCGTCCGCACCTGGGCGGCGACTTCCGGCTGACCGCGCTGTTCGAGACGTCCCCCGACGAGAAGCTGTACGGGATGGGGCAGTACCAGCAGGACATCCTCGATCTGAAGGGCTGCACGCTCGAGCTCGCGCACCGCAACTCCCAGTCGAGCGTCCCGTTCGTGCTGTCGAGCCGCGGCTACGGGTTCCTCTGGCACAACCCCGCGATCGGCCGCGCGACTTTCGCAGCCAACCGCACGGAGTGGTCCGCCGAGTCCTCCCAGCAGCTCGACTACTGGGTGACCGCGGGGGAGACCCCGGCCGACATCACCCGGGCCTACGCCGACGCGACCGGGCACGTCCCGATGATGCCCGAGCACGGCCTCGGCTTCTGGCAGTGCAAGCTGCGCTACTGGAACCAGGAGCAGCTGCTCGAGGTCGCCCGCGAGCACCGGCGCCGCGGCCTGCCGATGGACGTGATCGTGGCCGACTTCTTCCACTGGCCGCACATGGGCGACTTCCGCTTCGAGGAGGAGTTCTGGCCGGATCCGTCCGCCATGGTCGCCGAGCTGCGCGAGCTCGGGATCGAGCTGATGGTCTCGGTCTGGCCGCAGGTGTCGGTCGAGTCCGAGAACTACATCGCGATGAAGAAGGGGAACCTCCTCGTCAAGGCCGAGCGGGGCCTGGACCTGCACATGCAGTTCGAGGGTCCGAGCGCGTTCTACGACGCGACGAGCCCCGCCGCCCGGAGGTTCGTCTGGGAGGCGTGCCGGCGCAACTACGGCGAGCACGGGATCCGGCTCTTCTGGCTCGACGAGGCCGAGCCCGAGTACGGCGTCTACGACTTCGACAACTACCGCTACGCCGCCGGCCCCGCCGTCCAGGTCGGCAACCTCTACCCGCAGGCGTTCTCCCGCGGCTTCTTCGAGGGGCAGAGCGAGGGCGGGGAGACCGCGATCGTCAACCTCGTCCGCACCGCGTGGGCGGGCAGCCAGCGCTACGGTGCGCTCGTGTGGTCGGGCGACATCCACTCGACCTTCGCAGACCTGCGCCACCAGATCACGGCCGGCATCCACATGGGCGTCGCGGGGATCCCGTGGTTCACGACCGACATCGGAGGATTCGCCGGGGGAGACCCGTCGGATCCGGAGTTCCGTGAGCTCCTCGTGCGCTGGTTCCAGTTCGGCGCGTTCAGCCCGGTGATGCGCCTCCACGGCGACCGCGCGCCGTCGGCCCCGGTCACGGCCGCCGACGGGACCCGCCGCGCCGCGACCGGAGCCGCGAACGAGGTGTGGAGCTTCGGCGAGGAGGCCACGCCGATCCTCACCCGCCTGCTGCATCTGCGCGAGACCCTGCGCCCCTACACGCGCGAGGCGATGCGGGAGGCGCACGAGCTGGGCCAGCCCGTGCTGCGCGCGGTGTTCCACGAGTTCCCGGGGGACCCGGAGGCCTGGGATCTGGCCGACCAGTACCTCTTCGGCTCGGACCTGCTGGTGGCTCCGGTCACGCACGCCGGAGCCGTCTCCCGACGGGTCTACCTGCCCGCCGGGGCGCGCTGGACGGAGCTCTCGACGGGCGCCGAGCACGAGGGCGGGCAGTGGATCGTCGCCGACGCGCCGCTGGCCGTCATCCCGGTCTTCGCGCGCGACGGCCGGCAGGCGCACCTCGTCGGGCAGCTCTGAGCGGAGGCTCCCCGCTGACCGGAGGGTTCCGCCGCGAGGAGCGCCCCCGCGTCAGCCCGTCCCCGCGAGCCAGAAGTCGACCGCGTCGGGGGACGGGCGCCCGGCGACCCGGACGACGTCGCCGAACTCGAGCACGCTGTCCGGATCCTCCTGGACGGCCGGCCACCGCTCGCGGCCGGCGGCGTCCGGATCGCCGTGGGAGACGAACGCGAGCCAGCGCGCGGTCATCTCCTGCTCGAGCCGGCGGTCGACGTCCGTGTAGTCGGCGTCGCCGTCCGCCCCGAGGTTCCCGTACGCGTACATCACCTCGGCGCCGTGGTACGCGCCGAACCGCTCGAGTCCGCTCTCCGGGGGAGTGCGCGTGAAGATGTAGGCGTGGACGCCCGCCCGCCCGGTCCGGGCGGCCGTCAGCGCCCAGAGCCGCATCGGGGCGGTCATCGTCCGGTCGCTGTCGGCGCGCAGCCGGGAGTCGACGACCTGGTCCTCGACGGCACCCGGGTACAGCGCGAGGAATCGGTCCGCGTCGTCTCCGTGCTCCCGGCGCACCTCCTGCTCGTAGGCGTCCGGATCCGAGTCGACGCCTCCCAGCAGATCGAGCGAGGTCTCGTCGGAGTTGCTGCCGAGCAGGAGGGGGACGTCGTTCTGCCGACCGGCCTTGTAGACGGCGAGCGGCGTGTCGGGGAGGACGACGCCGTCGATCGAGGGCCACCAGTGCTGCGAGAGGCCCGCGGCGGCCGAGACGATGCGCTCGGCCGGCAGGGCCCTCATCTCGGCCAGGCTCGCCCCGCCGAGCGCCTCGCTCAGGCGCGCAGCCGCCTCCCGTGCGGTGGCGGCGTCGTCGTAGAGGTCGCCGGCCTCGCAGTCTCCCGCCGACCCCAGGCATCCTCCGCTCTCCCCGATGATCCCGTGGAGGAGGCCGGCCGCGAGGGGCGAGGCCCCGAGGATGCAGGCGCTGCCGGAGCCGGCGGACTGGCCGGCGACCGTCACCCGCCCCGGGTCCCCGCCGAAAGCGGCGATGTTGTCCTGCACCCATTGCAGAGCGGCGACCTGGTCGAGCAGTCCCTGGTTCGCCGGGGTGCCGCCGCCGAGCACATCACCGGCGAGGAATCCGAGGACGCCCAGACGGTAGGCGACGGTGACGACCACCGCGCCCCGGGAGGCGAGCGCCGCGCCGTCGTAGGCGGGGAGGGCGCCGGACCCCGAGACGAACGCGCCGCCGTGGAGGTAGACGAGGACCGGGCTGGAGTCGCCCGCCCCGCCGGCCGGCGTCCAGATGTTCAGGCGGAGGCTGTCCTCGTCCGTCGCGTACCCGCCGAGGAGCGTCTCCTCCAGCGGCAGGTCGAGCACGCGGGTCGCCGCTCGGGAGAGGAACGTCGACTCCGGCTGAACGGCGGAGGGGCCGAAGTCGTCGGCCACGAGGGTCGCCGACCGCTGCGGGGCCGGGCGGGGCGCCTCCCAGCGCAGCGGGCCGACCGGGGGAGCGGCGTAGGGGATCCCCGCGAAGGCGTCGACCCCGGCCGCGGCGTCATGCACACCGACGACGTCGCCCTGCCGGGTCGTGACCGGGGCGGTGCGCGGACCGGCGAGCGTCCGCGTCGCCGGGAGAGGACCCGCGGCGAGCGCGACGGCTCCGACGAGCCCTGCGGACGCGACCCAGGCCGCCGTACGCAGCATCCAGTGCCGGTGCCGCCAGCTCCTCGAGACGGCCGCGATCAGGACCGCGGCCGCCGCGACGACGAGCCACCCCCACCACTCCACCCGGTTCAGCCAGGCGAGGACCGCCCCGATGAGCACGACGGTCGCGGTCGGCAGCCACCGGGACCGTCGCCGTCGAGGTTCGGGCGTTCCAGTTCTCGATACGGTATGCATTGGAAACGAAACGTACTGAAAAGGCCCATCCAGCGCAAGGATCCGAATAGGCTGGGGGCGTGGCCACAGGCGAGCAGGCTCCGGTCCGGCGGAGGAGCGAGACGCGACGACGTCTCCTCGCCGCGGCCGCCGAGCTCTTCGAGAGCACGGGCACCATCGGCCAGCGCGTCGAGGACATCTGCGCGCAGGCGGGCTTCACCCGCGGCGCGTTCTACTCGAACTTCGCCGGTGTCGACCAGCTCTTCCTCGCACTCCACGAGGAGCAGGCCGCGAGAGTGTGGGGGAGCCTGCAGGAGGCCCTCGACGTCCAGCTGCAGGAGGAGCACCGCGCGGCGACCCTCGACGGCGCCGTACGCTCCCTCCTCGACGCGCTCCCGTCCAGCCGCGAGTGGTTCTCCCTGCGGTCGGTGCTCCTGGCACGCGCTGCCGCGGACCCGGAGTTCGCCGAGCGGATGATGATCGACGACGACCGCGTCTCGCGCGAGCTGGGCGAGCGCTTCGCCGCCCTCGCCGCCGTGCACGGCCGCGTCCCCGCCGTCGAGTCCGCCGTCCTGGCGAAGGCGGTCGTCGCGGCGCACGTCGGGTCGGTGAGCCAGTGGCCCGTGGACACCAGCGCCGAACTCACGCAGCGCCTGGTCGTCGCCGCGGTGATCCGAGGCCTCACCGTCGAAGCGCCCGGTCTGCCATCGGAGCGCGGCGGCGACCGGTGACATCCTGTCGCAGGAGCGATGAGGGGAGTCGATCGCCATCCTGCCGACCGGGACTTCGGTCGAACTGACATAATGTGCATTATCGGATAACGGCGGAAGGGCCGGACGGACCGGGACTGAGGCCGCCCGACGGTCCGGAACGTCATCAGCGGATCGGCGAATGCTCCACCCACGCCTCGACGTCCTCGTACCAGCACGTCTCGGTCGGAGTGTCGAAGCGCGTGACCAGCCGCAGCCGCGGATCGACGGTCATCGTGCCGCGGACGCGGTCGTCGGCCTGGTGTCGAAGACGGATCACGGTGAGCGCGCCGTCGATCGACGCGCCGGTCATCCGGTACCCGTCGCTCGGCCGTCCCCAGACCGGCAGGTTCAGCGGGAAGGCCAGGCGGGCCGCCAGCGGCTCCGGCAGCAGCTGCCATCGGTCCAGCGGACGCTCCTCGCCCCCGGAGACGTACCGGCCGGTCGGGGCGTCGTACGCGTCGACCGTCCCGGTGCGCTCGTCGACGCAGGAGAACGACGCCTCGACGGGCCGCACCTCCAGTCGGTAGGTCTCGGTCCTCTCGGGCGTCCGCCGGAAGGCGCGGCACCGGAAGGGCGAGCGCCTCCTCCAGTTCGCCATCACCGCGACGGCGTCGAGGAGGATGCTCGTCTCGCCGTCCCTGTCGAAGTCGCCACGCCGCCCGGAGGCTGCCGATGTGCGGAACCCGTCGGCGCGGACGGACTCCCCCGATGCCGGTCCGCTGCCGTCCATCGGAGTCATCCGTCGAGGATCGCAGACCCGCGCGCCGGGGTCATTCCGCGAAGGCGATCAGGCGAAGTCGGAGATGTCGCCGACGAGGCGGGTGTTGTCCGCGGGGATCGGCTCGACGGCCGCCAGAGCGACCTGGGCCGCGAACTCCTGCACGTTGTAGAGCTTGCCGGCCGACTCGCGACGCGAGCTGATCGCGCCCGGGTTCGCGCGCTCCAGCAGGGTCGCGGTGATGGTGCCCTCGATCATGTCGCCCGAGACGACGACGAACTCGATCCCGCGCTCGGCGAGCTCACCGATCCGCTCGCGCAGGGCGTCCTCGCCGGCGCGCTTGGAGAGCGCGACGGGCTCGTACTCGGGCATCGTGGGCGTGGTCCGGATGAAGTGCGCCTGGTGGCTCGTGACGAACACGACACGGGAGCCCTCGGAGAGCAGCGGCAGCGCCGCGTCGAGCACGGCGACCTGCGAGTCGCGGTTGAGGACCATCGCGTAGTCCTCCCCCATGTTGCTCTCCATGCCGCCGGAGGCGTTCAGGACGAGCACGTCCAGTCCTCCGTACTCCTTCTCGATGCGGGAGAAGAGCTCGGCGCGCGAGTCGGCGTCGGTGAGATCGGCGCCGACGGCGATGGCGGTGCCGCCGGCCTCGACGATCTGCGCGACGAGCTTGTCGGCGCGCGGCGCCTTCGAGCGGTAGTTGACGACGACGCGGGCTCCGGCCTCGGCCAGGTAGCGGACCGTGTCGGCGCCGATGCCGCGGGACGACCCGGTGACGAGAGCGCGCTTGCCGTCGAAGGAGCCGGGGGCGAGGGGATTGGACACGGGTATTCCTCCAGAACGCCGGCTCGGAGACCGGATCGGGCACGATGACGGGCCACGGCCCGACGGAGGAGTCTACCAAGGGCCTCGAGATCGTCGGCGCACCCCCTCTCCCAGCCCTCGTCCGGGGGGCGTTGATAGCCTGGGAATGCTCGTCGAGGGGAAGGAGCACACAGCATGGACGCTGTCACCCAGTACGCGTGGATCCTCTGGCTCGCGCTGATCCTCATCTTCGTGATCGTCGAGATGATCACTCTCGAGTTCACGTTCCTGATGCTCGCCGTCGGCAGCATAGGCGGACTGCTGACCGGGCTGGTCGGGGCTCCCTTCTGGGTCCAGGTCCCCGTCGCGGCCGTCCTCGCCGCCCTCCTGCTGTTCTCCGTCCGTCCGCCGCTGCTGCGGCTGCTGAAGCGGGGCGGCGATCCCACCCCCAGCGGAGCGGACGCTCTCCTCGGGCTCTCCGGCAGCGTCGTCCTCGCCGGCCCCGGAGCCGGCCAGGTCAAGCTCGCCAACGGCGAGACCTGGACCGTCCGCCTGTCCCCGCTCGTCGAGGACCGCACACTCGGAGTCGGCGAGAGAGTCGTCGTCACCGCCATCGAGGGCGCGACCGCGGTCGTCGTCCCCGCCGAAAGGAGCACACCGTGACACCGTCCTCCGTCGTGACGATCGTCGTCGTCGCCGCCGTCGTCCTCTTCGCCCTGGTCGTCCTCTTCCGAGCGGTCCGCATCATCCCCCAGGCCACCGCCGGGGTCGTGGAGCGCCTCGGCAAGTACCACAAGACCCTGCTGCCGGGCCTCAATCTCGTCGTGCCGTTCATCGACCGGGTCCGCCCGCTGATCGATCTGCGCGAGCAGGTCGTCTCGTTCCCGCCCCAGCCCGTGATCACGGAGGACAACCTCGTCGTCTCGATCGACACGGTCGTCTACTTCCAGGTGACGGACGCCCGGGCGGCGACCTACGAGATCGCCAACTACCTCGGCGCGGTCGAGCAGCTGACCACCACCACGCTCCGCAACGTCGTCGGCGGCCTGAACCTCGAGGAGGCGCTGACCTCCCGCGACAACATCAACGGGCAGCTGCGCATCGTCCTCGACGAGGCCACCGGCAAGTGGGGCATCCGCGTCGGACGCGTGGAGCTCAAGGCCATCGACCCGCCCCTCTCCATCCAGGACTCGATGGAGAAGCAGATGCGCGCCGAGCGCGACCGTCGAGCCGTGATCCTCACCGCCGAGGGCACCAAGCAGTCCCAGATCCTGAACGCCGAGGGTCAGCGCCAGGCCGCGATCCTCGCGGCGGAGGGCCAGGCGAAGGCGGCGGTCCTGCGCGCCGAGGGTGAGGCCAAGGCGATCACCACCGTCTTCCACGCCATCCACGAGGGCCGCCCCGACAGCGAGCTGCTCGCCTACCAGTACCTCCAGACGCTCCCCAAGATCGCCGAGGGCAGCGCGAACAAGCTCTGGGTCATCCCGAGCGAGCTCACCGAGGCGCTGAAGGGCATCGGAGGAGCGCTCGGCCAGCGCGGCCAGTCCGCCCCGGCGGTCCGCCCGCAGGACGCGGTACCCACGTCGGCGCCTGCGGCTTCCGCGCCTGCCGCATCCGGGTCCGTCGGCTCCACGCCTGTCGTGCCCGGATCCGACACGTCCGCCCCCGCGGCGCCCGCGACGACCGACGGAACCCCGGACTCCGCGCCCACTCCCCCGCCGCCGGCCGTCTGAGCCGCGGACCCGGTCCGCGATGCGCGCCTCCGAGCCACCCCTCGTCCTGAGCGGGCCGATGCCCCGGGTGATCGCGCATCGTGGATTCGGCCCGCCGGCCGAGGGCAACACGCTCGCCGCCTTCGAGCGCGCCCTCGCCGCGGGTGCGGACCTCCTCGAGACGGACGCGCGCGCGTCCCTCGACGGGGTCGCCGTGCTCGTCCACGACGCCGAGGTGATCGACCGCTCCGGCCGCCGCCACGTCGTCGCCGCCACCCGGTGGGAGGAGCTCGCGGACCTCCGGCTGGCGGGCGGCGCCCGGCTCGCCTCTCTCGAGCAGGCCCTCGCCGCACTCCCCCGCGCGCGCTTCAATGTCGATGTGAAGTCGCGGGACGCGATCGGTCCGGTTGTCGCGGCGGTGTCCGGCGCCGCCGCCTCGGAGCGCGTCCTGATCACCTCGTTCTCCGAGATCCGTCGAGCAGCGGCCCTCCGCCGTCTTCCCGGCGCCGCGACCTCGGCGTCGGCGGTCCGCTTCGTCGTCGCCCTGGTCGCCGCCCACCTCGGCGCCGCCCTCCCCGTGCGTCTCGCTCTCCGCGGCATCGACGCGCTCCAGGTGCCCGAGAGCGCGCTCGGCCTCCGCGTCGCGGAGCCGCGGATCCTCGCCCGGCTGCGGGTGACAGGTTGCGAGATCCACCTCTGGACCATCGACGATCCGGAGCGGATGGAGCAGCTCCTCGCGCTCAGGATCGACGGGCTCGTGACCGACCGCACCGACCTCGCCCGAGCGGCCGTCGACGCCTTCCTCAGCGCCCGTCGGCCACGCCCTCAGGAGCGGCGGAATACGCCTCCGACCTGAGGATTCTCTGGCAATGGCAGGGACGGGAAGACCACCTCCAGGTACGACGTTGACACTGGGGAAGCACAGCGAGAGGAGACCACACAATGGCAGATCGAAGCTTGCGAGGAATGCGGCTCGGATCCCAGAGCCTGCAGAGCGAAGAAGGCGTCGTCTTCTCCCCGCGATCGACGTACGAGTACCACTGCGCGAACTGCGGCCACGACACCGACATGGTGTTCTCGGCCGACGCGGAAGCACCGGAGACCTGGGAGTGCCGCTCCTGCGGTCACGAGGCCACTCTGATGGTGGACTCGAAGCCGGTCGTCGTGGACAAGGGCGAGCAGAAGGCTCCGCGCACCCACTGGGACATGCTGCTCGAGCGTCGGACCCGCGCGGAGCTGGAGGAGCTGCTCGAGGAGCGGCTCGCCTATCTGCGCGCCAGGCGCGGCGAGCACAAGATCGGCGCGTAGCGCCGGTCAGCGGTAACGGCGTCGCGGCTCGCGCGTCCTGAGGACGAACGAGACCATGCCGATGAGACCGGCGGCCAGGAAGTACCAGCCGAGGTCTCGCGCCCACACCAGAGCCGGGGTCGTGGTGGAGCTGAGGGGGACCTCGTCCACCATGGCACCCGGCTCGAACCATGTCAGGGAGTCGATCGTCGCGCCGTCCGGCCCGATGATCGCACTCGTCCCGACGGTCGAGATGTTGACCACGCTGCGCCCGGTCTCGATGGCCCGCAGGCGAGCGATCGCGAGCTGCTGGACGCTCTCGTCGGTCCGGCCGAAGTCGGCGTTGTTGGTCTGCCCGAGGATGACCTGGGCTCCCCCGTCGACCATCGCGTTCGTCAGCGCGTCGTCCGAGATGTCGAAGCAGATCGCGATGCCTGCGAGGACGCCGTTCACGTCGAAGACGTTGGGACGGGTGCCGATCGAGTAGTCGCGGCTCACCAGGTCGACCAGGTCCGGAGCGAACATCCGCCAGAACGCCCGGTCCGGCATGTACTCGGCGAACGGGACGGGATGCACCTTGTCGTAGACCTGCGTCGCCCCCTCCCCCGCCTTCCAGAGCAGCGAGCTGTTGTAGAAGACGTCGTCCGAGGGGTTCGTGATCGTGCCCACGACGAACGGCGCGTCCATCGTCCGGCTGAGGTAGTCGAGGACGGCGGCCGACTGGGCGTTCCGGGTCGGATCGATGTCGACGCCGTTCTCGGGCCACACCACCATGTCGACGTCCTGATCGAGGATCGGCAGCGTCGCCGAGGTGTGGTCCTCGAGGATCTGCCCGCGGTAGCTCTGCGAGAACAGGCCCGCATCGGAGTCGCCCTGGACGGCGGCGATCCGGGTCGTGCCCTCCGTCGGTGCCGGCCAGGCGGGGAACACCAGCGCCACGATCGCGAAGCCCGCGAGAGCGCTGACGCGAGAGAAGGCCGGGACGGACATCTCGCGGACGGCCTGCGCGAGCACGGCCGCGAGGAACGCCACCACGAAGCCGAGGCCGGCGAAGCCGATCCACGCCGCGAGACCGGCGAGCGGGCCGAGGGACTGCGAGATCGCGAGGCGGCCCCAGGCGAAGCCGCCGTAGGGCCAGACGCTGGTGATCGACTCGCGCCCGATCCAGAGCGCCGCCAGGAGGGCGGGGAGGCCGACCATCCGGCCGAGCGGTCCCGTCCAGACGCGGTGGCCGCGCGTGGAGACGACCGCCATCAGCCCCGCGGAGAGCGCGAAGAAGATCGCCTGCAGGCCGGCGAGGGCCGCCCACGGGACCGGGCCGAGGTAGAGGGTCAGCCACTCGATGTGGACGCCCCAGAAGACCGCTCCGCCGACGAGGCCGACGAGGCTTCCGCTCCAGAAGCCGCGCCCCCCCAGCGCGAACAGGATCGCCGCGGCGCCCACGATCGCCAGCGGCCAGACGTCGGAGTCGGGGAAGCCGCGGTCGAGCACGGCGCCGCCGAGGGCGGCGAGGGGCAGCGCCACCCACAGCGGAACGGTCCGCCCGTCGGGCGGAGGAGCGATCGGCGTCATGCGACTGTCGAGTACGCGACGATGCCGCGGCGGACCAGGTCGAGGGCGGTCCGGGCCGCGCGGCCGACCTTGCCCTCGGCGACGACGGAGAGCTGGTCGAGGAGGTCGATGGTCTGCTTCGCCCAGCGCACGAAGTCGCCGGCGGCCATGTCGGACTCGCGGAGCACCATGTCGAGCGGCATGCCCTTGGCCCACATGTTCATCGACAGCGCCAGGCTCGTCGAGATCGGGTTGCTGCCCGGCAGGCGGTGCTCCCGCTCGACGTCGTCGAGCCGGGCCCACAGAAGCTGGGTCCTCTCCAGCGCCTCGGGGAACGCGCCGCGGGGCAGGAACTGCTCGCCGAGCGTCCCCTCCTCGCGTCGCGGCTCGAAGACCAGGCAGCACGCCATCGCCGCGAGGCCGGCCGGATCGAGCTCCGTCCACGCCTGCTTCCGGAGGCACTCGGCGACGAGCAGGTCCCGCTCCCCGTAGATCCGGCGGAGCGTGCGACCGTTGGGCGTCAGCGAGAGCTCGCCGACCTCGTCCCGGCGGAAGTAGCCGAGCTCGAGCAGCACGTCCGTGATGTGGTCGAAGATGCGGGCGACGGCGCCGGTGCGCGAGCGGATCTGGCGCTCGATCTCGTCGGTCTCGCGGCGCAGCTTCCACCAGCGCTCGGCCCAGCGCGCGTGCTGCTCGCGGTCGGAGCAGGCGTGGCACGGGTGCGCCTTCATCCGACGCCGCAGGCTCGTGAGCTGTCCCTGGCGCTTCTCGCGCTCGGCGTGGGAGGCCGACTCGCCGCGCACCGCGCCCCGGCGCTCGAGGTCGCCGATCTCACGGCGGATCGCCGCGTACTGCTCGAAGTCGCCCAGGTGGCACTGCATCGCCGTGACGTAGCCCGCCATCGACTCCTCCTGCTGGCGGACCCGGCGGGCGAGATCGACGACGGACCGGTCGGCCTGGAACTGCGCGAACGACGACTCGAGGATCTCGCGCGTGCGCACCCGCCCGAACTGCTCGATCAGGTTCGCGGCCATGTTGTAGCTGGGGCGGAAGCTGGAGTTGAGCGGGTAGGTCCGCCGGGAGGCGAGGGACGCGACCGCCTGAGGGTCCATCCCGCCGCGCCACTGGATCACCGAGTGGCCCTCGACGTCGATGCCGCGTCGGCCCGCCCGGCCGGTGAGCTGGGTGTACTCCCCCGGTGTGATCGGGACGCGCGCCTCGCCGTTGAACTTCTCGAGCTTCTCGAGGACGACCGTGCGGGCCGGCATGTTGATGCCGAGCGCGAGCGTCTCGGTCGCGAAGACCACGCGCACGAGCCGGCGCAGGAACAGCTCCTCGACGACCTCCTTGAAGGCGGGGAGCATCCCGGCGTGGTGCGCGGCGACGCCCCGCTGGAGTCCGTCGAGCCACTCCCAGTAGCCGAGCACCGCGAGGTCCTCGTCGCGGATCGTCCGGCACCGCTCCTCGACGATCGCGCGGATCTCGTCGCGCTCGTGGCGCTCGGTGAGGCGCACGCCCGCCCGCAGCACCTGGCGCACGGCCTGGTCGCAGCCCGCACGGCTGAAGACGAAGAAGATCGCGGGGAGGAGGTTCTTGCCGCGGAGGATCTCGACGACCTCCGAGCGCAGCACGAGCTCCTCGGTGCGCTGCTCCGGGTAGCGGCCGCGACCGCCTCGGCCGTTGCGGCCGCCCCTGCCGCCGCGCTCGACCCGGGAGCCGCCCTGGGCCATGCGGGCGAGCTCGGGGTTCACCCGGTTCGTCGCCGCCCGACCGGAGGAGTCGAAGAGATCGACCAGCTTGCCGCCCACCAGGACGTGCTGGTCGAGCGGGACGGGCCGCTCCTCGGAGACGATGACCTCGGTCTCGCCCCGGACGGTCTGGAGCCAGTCGCCGAACTCCTCGGCGTTCGACACGGTCGCGCTGAGCGAGACCAGCCGCACGCGCTGCGGGAGGTGGATGATGACCTCCTCCCAGACGGCGCCGCGGAAGCGGTCGGCGAGGTAGTGCACCTCGTCCATCACGACGTAGGCGAGGTCGCGCAGGAGGTCCGAGTCGGCGTACAGCATGTTGCGCAGCACCTCGGTCGTCATCACGACGATGCGGGCGCGCGCGTTGACGTTCGAGTCGCCGGTCAGCAGGCCGACCTCGGAGGCTCCGTAGTCCTCGACGAACTCCTGGAACTTCTGGTTGCTCAGCGCCTTCATCGGCGTCGTGTAGAAGACCTTGGCCGTCGGGTCCTGCATGGCCAGGTGGATCGCGAACTCGGCCACCGCGGTCTTGCCGGCGCCGGTGGGCGCGGCGACGAGGACGCTGTGGCCGTCGTCGAGCGCGCTGCAGGCCTCGTACTGGAAGGGGTCGAGGTCGAACGCGAGGGTCGAGCGGAACGCCTCGACCCTCGCGTGGCCCTGGCGCGTCCGGAACGCGGCGAACCGCTCGGCGGGAGACGGTCCGGTCACGCGGGCAGGTCGGAGGGGCTGCCGTCGAACACCAGCTGGCGCTTGGCGGCGCGCCGGTCGTGCAGGATCGCGATCCCGCAGGCGAGGAAGAACAGGAAGATGATCGGGATGGCCAGGAGGAACATCGAGATCGGGTCGGCCGCGGGGGTCGCGATCGCCGTGAAGAGCACGATCGCCATGATCGCGATGCGCCACGACTTGAGGATCAGCATGCCGGGGAGGATGCCGAGGAAGTTGAGGAGCACCAGGAAGACGGGCAGCACGAAGGCGATGCCGACGACCAGCACGAGCTTGAGAACGAACTCGTAGTAGATCTTGGCGTCGAGGAAGCTCGCCGCGTTGCTGCCGGTGAAGCTCGTCAGGAGCTCCACGATGTGCGGGAACACGAACCAGCCGGCCGCGCAGCCCGCGAAGAACAGCGGGATGGCGGTGAGGATGAAGCCGAGGCCGTACCGCATCTCCTTGCGGGTCAGGCCCGGGACGAGGAACGCCCAGATCTGGTACAGCCAGACCGGGCTTGCCAGGACGATGCCCACCGTGATGGCGATCTGCAGCCGCAGGTCGAAGGCACCGGCGATCGTCGGGAAGTTGAGGATCGCCTCCTTGCCCTGGGTGGAGGCCACCTCGGAGATCGGAGCCTTGAGGGCCTCGAAGACCCACTCCGAGACGAACCACCCCGCGACGCACGCGATGACGATCGCGATCGCCGACTTGAAGAGCCTGTTGCGAAGCTCGACGAGGTGCGCCCCGAGCGACATGCGCCCGTCGGGGTTCTTCGTCCGCTTCGTCCGTGGCTTCTTCGGTGCCACGGACGTCATTACTTGAGCGGGGACTCGGGCGGCGTGGTGGTGCCGGTGCCGGTGGTCGTGCCGGTGGATCCGGCGACGGTGCCGGTGGTCCCCTCGGTCGACTCACGGCGCTCGGTGCCGTCCTCGTCCTTCATGGTCTTGACCTCGCTCTTGAAGATCCGCATCGACTGCCCGACACTGCGGGCCAGCTGCGGGAGCTTGGGCGCACCGAACAGGAGGAGGATCACGGCGAGGATGATGAGGAGGTGCCACCCCTGGAGGCCAGCGAACATTGCAGACTCACTTCACTTGTCGGTTGCGGTGTACGAGGAGCTTACCCTGTTCGACCCGTTCTGACCGGCGGAGATCGATCCTGTCGCGACGTGCGTCACGCCGGCCCTCGTGCGCACGCCTCACGTCGTCGCGATCGGCGAACAGCGACGAGGACGGCCGGGGCGGCAGGTCGTCCGTCACTCCAGGACTCAGTGTCTCGAGTTTCGCGGTGACCTCGGACAGCTGTCCGAGGAGCACCTTCCCCTTGCGCCAGTAGGAGAGGGCGAAGAGGACCAGCATCGTCAGAGCCCCCAGCGCGAGGCCGAGCCAGATCAGGATCCACGACCACCAGGTCACGACGGCTCCCCCTCGTTCGCGGCGAGCGCGGAGGCCGCCCAGTGCGCGACCGCGGAGCGCGCCTCGGGGGGTGCCACCACGGTGACGAGACCCGCCAACGACGCCACCAGGCGCGTCAGTCCCTCCAGATGTGCGACGCGGAGACGGACGAGGACACCGTGGTGCTCCTCCCCCGGCACGGGATCGGGGAACTCGGCGTCGGCCGCGTAGTCGCCCAGCAGCACGACGGCGCTGGGGGCGACGCGCAGGTCCACGACGAGATCGGAGGCGGAGGCCTCGAAGAGCCGTTCCGAGAGGGTCACCTCGTTGCGGCGCCGGACGATCGGCGTCCCCGTGTCGCGGAGGGAGCGCATCCTGTCGACCCGGAACGTCCTGACGCCCTCGCGGAGGTGGTCCCATCCGCGCAGGTACCAGTCCCGATCGACCGATTCGAGCACGAAGGGGTCGACGAGCCGGGACTCGGTCTCGCCGCGGGCGCTGCGGTAGTCGAAAGCGACCTGCGTCGCCGAGCCCATCGCTGTCCGCAGGAGCGCCACAGCGCTGTCCGCGCCCGTGCCGCGCGAGACCGCGACCGCGCTCGGGGCCGAGGAGGCGCCGCGTGCGAGCTTCCCCATCAGCGAGGCGATCCGGTCGTTGCCCTGGTTCTCGGGCAGCGCTGCGAGGTACTGCATGCCGGCGATGAGGGCGGCGGCCTCCCGCGCCGAGAACCTCGGCGAGTCGTCGATCGCGACCTGGTGGGTGAGGACGACGTGGTCGTTCTCCTCGAAGTCGTCCCAGCCGATGTCGAAGAGGTCGTTCGCCTGGTACTGCGCGGTCTCGCCGGGGATGCCCGAGACGGCGATGAGGCGCACCGCGCGGCGCACCTCCTCCTCCGGGATCTCGAAGTGCGCGGCGACCTCGGCGACGGAGACGCGGCCCCGGTCGAGCAGGTAGGGAACGAGGGAGAGGAGGACGGCCAGGCGGTCGCGCGCCTGCAGGGAGCGGGGTCTAGCCACGGGGATCCCCTCCATGGTCGTCCAGGGTGCGGCGGAGGCGGTCGAGGACGCGGCGGCGGAGCTCCTCCGGCTCGAGCACCCGCACCTCGGGACCGTGACCGGCGAGCTCGTCCGCGAGCACGTCCGGGTCGGTGTAGTGCAGGCGCAGCAGGCCCTGGCCCTCGCCCTCGGCCTCGGCACGCCCGCCGAGACGGAGGGCGGCGTCGGAGTCGGGGGCGACGCGCAGGAGCGCGCTGTTGCGCTGCAGGATCTCGTCGAGCTGGGCGAGAGCGGTCGCCGCGTGGTCCCCCTCCACGAGAGGCGCGGTGCGGCCGGTGGACGCGACCGGCCCGACGATCCGCGACAGGAGGAAGGTCCGCGTGCCCTCGGCGCCCTCGTCCCAGCCGTGGAGGTGCCAGCGCCCCTGGTGGTTCACCAGGGCGCGGGGCTGCACGGTGCGCACGCGCGGCTCCTCGCCGCCGGGCTTCAGATAGGGGAAGCGGACGACCTGGCCGCGGTCGAGCGCAGCGTTGAGCGGCTCGAACGAGGCCTCGCGGACCCGGATCGAGGGGCTGATGCCGATGACGGGGTCGACGGACTCGACCCCGATCGAGCGCAGCTTGATCAGCGCGCGCCGCGACTCCGCCGAGAGCGTCCCCTCGCGCCAGACCGCCCCGGCCAGGCGGAGCAGCGCGAGCTCCTCCGGGTCGAAGGTCAGGTCGGCCGGGAGGTCGTAGCTGCGCTTCGCGATGCGGTACCGGACGGTCTGGGTGTTGCCCGGGTCGCCCGGGGCGTCGACCGTCTCGATCGGGATGCCCAGCTCGCGCAGGTCGTCCTTGTCGCGCTCGAACTGGCGCTCGAGCGAGGTCCGGTCGCCCCGGCCCACCCGCTGCCGGTAGCCCTGCACCGTGGAGAGGACGTCGGCCTTCGTCAGTCCGTTCTCGGCCGCGACGAGCGCGAGCACGAGGTTGAACAGACGCTCCTCGGCCGGGACGCGGCTCGAGGACGGGGCGTCGGAAGGCACGCCCTCCAGTCTAGGGCCGGGCCCGGTCAGACCTTTCCGAGGATGTCGGCGACGAAGATCAGCGTCGCGCCGCCGGGGATCCCGCCCTGAGGGGAGCCCTGGTCGCCGTAGCCCTGGTCCGGCGGGATGACCGCGATGACCTGGGATCCGACGGGCTGGCCGATGAGGGCGTCGGCGAATCCGGCGATGACTCCGCCCTGGGTGGTCGAGCCGTCGGCGGCCGTGAAGACGGCGGGAGCGCCCTTCTCCCAGCTGGAGTCGAACACCTTCCCGTCGCTCCACTGCCAGCCTGTGTAGGCCACGACGACCTGGTCGCCCTCGGCGACGACGTCGCCGTCGCCCTTCTTGAGCTGGGCGATGCGGAGGTCGGTCGGCGCGTCACCGGACGGCTTCGCGAGCCCCGGGCGTCCGTCGTCGCCGAGCGTCACCGTCGGGAAGCCGTCGGGCGCGGGCTGGGCGGCGCCGTTCGCGCGGGCCAGCGAGGCCTCACGGACGTCCGCGACGAGCACGAGCGTGTCGTCCTCCGAGATGCCGAGCTGCGACGAGGACTGGCCGAAGCCGTCCTCGGGGGCGATCGCGATGGCGACGCGCGAGCCGACCTGCGTGCAGAGGAGGCCCTCGTTCAGGCCGACGAGCCCGGCTCCGCCGACGCCGAAGCGGGCGGTGCTCGACCCGTCGTAGGGCGAGGTCTCGAGGACCGTGCCGTCCGCTCCGTTGACCAGGGTGTAGTCGATGGTGACGAGCTGGCCCTTCTCGAGCGGTGCGCCCGAGCCCTCGATGAGGGTGCTGACCTGCGTGCCGTCCGCCTTCAGCGGCGTCGGGACGCTGACGTCCGGCTTCGCTCCGAAGTCGCCCGTGGCGCTGACCGCCGCCGAGGAGTCGCCGGAGGAGAACGGAGCGTCGCAGTCCGCCTGCGAGGAGGACGCGGTGCATCCGGTGAGAGCGGCGACGATGCCGATGCCGGCGATGAGCGCGGTGGTCCTGCGCACGGGTCCTCGATTCGAGTGAAGGGGAGCGGTGACGCCCGGGGTGGAGACGGCCCGGAGGCCGGGAACAGCTTAGAGGATGCCCTCGTCGTCGGGCTCCGCGGTCTCCTCGCCGAACCCGCGGGCCCGGGAGAGCTCGGCGCTGGTGGCGGACTCGCGGACCCGCTTGCGCAGGCTCTTGGGGCTCACGGCGCGCTCGCCGAGCGCGCCGGGGGTCCAGGCCTCCACGTCCTCGTCGCTGAAGTCCGTCTTCGACGGGCGACGCTTGAGCTCGGGGAGCACGGTGTCCGGAGCGAGCCGGCGAGCGGTGATGAGGAAGCCGGTGTGGCCGATCATCCGGTGGTCCGGCCGGACCGCGAGGCCCTCGACGTGCCAGCCGCGGACCATGGTCTCGTTCGACGACGGGTTCGTGAACAGGCCCGAGGCGCGGATCGCCTCCGCCGTCCGCGAGAGCTGCGTGACGGTGGCCACGTAGCAGAGGAGCACTCCCCCGGGCGTGAGAGCCTCGGCGGCGACGTCGAGGCACTCCCAGGGCGCGAGCATGTCGAGCACGACGCGGTCGGCCTCGCCGGAGGGGACCGTGCCGGGCAGCGCCTCGACGAGGTCGCCGACGGTGACGCTCCAGTTGTCGGGCGTGTAGCCGAGGAAGGTCTCGATGTTCGCCCGTGCGACATCCGCGAACTCCTCGCGCCGCTCGAACGACGACAGCCGGCCGGTCGGACCCACCGCCCGCAGCAGCCAGAGCGAGAGCGCGCCGGAGCCGACACCGGCCTCGACCACGCGGGCGCCGGGGAAGACGTCGGCGAGGGCGAGGATCTGGGCCGCGTCCTTCGGGTACACGATCGCCGCGCCGCGGGGCATCGACATCACGAAGTCGGCGAGGAGAGGGCGCAGCGCGAGGTGCTCGACGCCGACGGTGTTGGTCACCACCGAGCCGTCGGGCAGCCCGATCACCGTGTCGTGCTCGATGCCGCCCCGGTGCGTGTGGAACACCTTGCCGGGAACGAGCGTGATGGTGTTCATCCGCCCCTTGGGTCCCGTCAGCTGGACGCGGTCCCCCGCGCGGAAGGGTCCGGAATGCTGCAGTGCCTCACCGGTCATCGGCGGGCCTCCGTCTCGGTCGTGGCCGGGCCGGAGCCGCGGTGCTCGGAGGACAACGTCGCGAGGTCCGCGACGGTGCGGCCCGCGAGAGTGGGCCAGAGGGCGTAGGGGGCGGCGGGATCCAGCTCCAGCTGGTGCGGGACGCCGATCGCCGCGGCTCCGGAGGCGACGGCCGCGCCGAGGCCCGTGAGGGAGTCCTCGATCGCGACGCATGCGGTGATGTCGACACCGAGGGTGCTCGCGGCGAGGAGGTACGCCTCGGGGTGGGGCTTGCTGCGCTCGACCATGTCGCCGCTGACGACGGCGGCGAAGGCGGGGAACGGGATCCGGTCCACGACGGCCGCGGCCATCCGCGAGATCGACATCGTGACCAGCGCCTGCGGCACACCCGCCTCGGACACCGCGTGCAGCAGCTCGAGCGCGCCCGGTCGCCACGGGATGCTCACGGCCAGCTGGTCGACGACCCCGTCGGTCATCCGGTCGATGATCGCGTCGACGGAGAGGTCGACGCCCTTGCCCTGCAGGATGCGGGCGGCGGCGGGCAGGCCCGAGCCGACGAGTCCCATCGCGTCCTCGTGGGTCCACACTCCGCCGAAGGAGGAGACGAGCGCGTGCTCCGACGCCATCCAGTACGGCTCGGTGTCGACGAGCGTCCCGTCCATGTCCCAGAGGACGGCGGCGGGGGCGGACGCTCCTCCGAGCGGCTCGGAGGACAGCGGCCGGGCGGAGGTCTCGGGAGTCACGAGCGACCATGGTACCGGCAGGGCCGCGCCCCTCCCCGGCCGCGGGCCGAGAGCGAACAGCGCGGCCGATCCCGCCGGACGGGACGGGCGCGGCCGGGGGCGGTCCTATCCTGGACGGAGGGACAGGCGCGGTGTGCGCTCCCCGCACATCGAGCCGAACGCGGAGATCCTGCCTATGAACGTGATCACGGGGAACGTCCTGGTCGTGGCCTTCGAGGGCTGGAACGACGCCGGGGACGCCGCCAGCGGCGCGCTGCGGCTGGTCAAGGACGCCGGGGAGTACGTGCCCCTCTTCGCCGTCGACGCCGAGCAGTACTACGACTTCCAGTACACCCGCCCCATGCTCTCGATCGGCGAGGACGGCCGCCGCAGCCTCGCCTGGCCCGGCACCCAGATCTTCGGCCCGGCCGACACCTCGGTCGACGCCGAGAGCGCGCTGTACCTCATGATCGGCACCGAGCCCTCGCGCAGCTGGAAGAGCTTCGCGGCCGAGGTCGTCGACGCCATGCTCGCGATAGACATCTCCGCCGTCGTCTTCCTCGGCGCGATGCTCGCCGACGTCCCGCACACCCGGCCGATCTCCATCTTCGCCTCGAGCGAGAACGCGGAGCTGCGGAGCTCGTTCGAGCTCGAGCGCTCCAGCTACGAGGGGCCGGTCGGCATCCTCAGCGTGATCGGCGAGGCCGCACAGAAGGTCGGCATCCCCGCCGTCTCGATCTGGGCCTCCGTCCCGCACTACGTGCACAACGCGCCCTCGCCCAAGGCGATGCTGGCGCTGCTCGAGAAGCTCGAGGAGGTCGTCGGCCTGGCGATCCCCCGCGGCGACCTCGTCGAGGAGGCGGAGGAGTGGGAGCGCGGCATCGACGCCCTCGCCGCCGAGGACGAGGAGATGGCGTCGTACATCGCCCAGCTCGAGCAGGCGCGCGACACCGTCGACTCGCCCGAGGCGAGCGGCGAGGCGATCGCCCAGGAGTTCGAGCGCTACCTGCGCCGCCGCGGCGACGGCCGCTCCGGCGAGGAGCCCTGGCGCCCGTAGCCTCCGCCGGCGCCCGCTCGTCCGAGACGGTCGTCGATCACGGGACCGCTCCCGGCCGCCCTGACGGGACTCGCCCACGACGGGACTCGAGCCTTACGGGACTCGAGCCTGACGGGGTTCAGGCCGGGCGCACCCCGAGCAGGGCGTCGACCGCGTCGCGCAGGAGCGACGGGTCGTCCACGCCCTCGGTCAGTGCGGCGTCGACGACGGCGAGGGCGGCCGGAGTGCCGAGGTCGTCGGCCAGCGCCTCGCGCAGCTGCGCCAACACCTCGAGCGCCGAGCGCGGTCCGACGGCGGCGAGGGCCGCCTCCCAGCGCGCCAGGCGCGCCTCGGCCGACGGCAGGTCCTCGGGCAGCCACTCCCAGTCGGAGCGGTAGTGGTGCGCGAGGAGCGCGAGGCGGATCGCCCGCGGGTCCGCGCCCTCGCTCCGCAGACGTGAGACCAGCACCAGGTTCCCGAGCGACTTGCTCATCTTCTCGCCCTGGTAGGCGACCATCCCGGCGTGCGCGTAGGCGCGGGCCAGAGGACGGCCGGACAGCGACGCGGCGTGGCCGGCGCTGAACTCGTGGTGCGGGAAGACCAGGTCGCTCCCGCCGCCCTGCAGGGTGAACTCGGGTCCGAGCCGGTCGAGGGCGATCACCGAGCACTCGATGTGCCAGCCCGGACGGCCGCGGCCGACCTCGGCGTCCCAGGCGGGCTCGCCGGCGCGCTCGGCCCGCCAGAGCAGCGGATCGAGGGGGTCGCGCTTGCCGGCGCGCTCCGGGTCGCCCCCGCGCAGCGCCGAGAAGCGGGCCATCGACTCCGCGTCGAGCCGGCTCTCGCTGCCCAGGTGCCAGACGGCGCTCTCGGCCGCGGCGATGTCGTAGTAGAGGTCGCTCGCGCCCTCCTCCGCCGCGTCCGGAGCAGCGACGCGGTAGGCGACGCCGTCGCGCTCCAGGCGGGCGACCGCCTCCGCGATGGGATCCACGGTCTCGGTGACTCCGACGTAGTGCTGCGGAGGCAGGACGCGCAGGGCGGCCATGTCGCCGCGGAACAGCTCGACCTGCTCCTCGGCGAGGTCGCGCCAGTCGACACCGGTGGCCGTCGCACGCTCGAGCAGCGGGTCGTCGACGTCGGTCACGTTCTGGGCGTACTCGACCGTGTAGCCCGCGTCGAGCCAGACGCGCTGGACCGTGTCGAAGGCGAGGTAGGTCGACGCGTGCCCGAGGTGGGTGGCGTCGTAGGGCGTGATGCCGCAGACGTAGAGGCTCGCGACTCCGCTGGGCGCGTCGAGCTCGACGGGGCCGGCGGTCGCGGTGTCGTGCAGGCGCGGTGCGCTCCCCCGGCCGGGCAGGGCGGGGACGTCGGCGGCGGTCCAGGCGCGCATCTAGGCGGCGATCAGGCCGGTGGCGAGCGCGACCATGAGGACGACGCCGAGGACGATGCGGTACACGACGAACGGGAGGAAGCTGCGGCGGGAGATGTAGCTCATGAAGAACGCGATCACGACGAAGCCGACCACGAACGCGACGATGGTCGCCACGAGAGTCTCGAGCCCGCCGACCTGGACCTGGTTCGGGAGCACGACCGGGTCGCTGATGCTCTTGTACAGCTGGTAGAGACCGCTGCCGAACACCGCGGGGATCGCGAGGAGGAAGGAGTAGCGCGCCGCCGCCTTGCGCTCGTAGCCGAGGAAGAGGCCCGCGGTGATGGTGCCTCCCGAGCGCGAGACGCCGGGGATCAGGGCGAGTGCCTGCGCGCCTCCGAAGATCAGGCCGTCGCGGACGCCCAGGTCGCGCAGGCGGCGCTTCTTCGCGCCGACCGCGTCGGCGATGCCGAGCAGGATGCCGAAGAGGATGAGGGTGGTGGCCACCACCCACAGAGAGCGGAGGGTCGTCTCGATCGCGTCCTGGAAGACGAGGCCGAGGACGATGATCGGAAGGCTGCCCAGGATGATGAGCCAGCCCATGCGGGCGTCCGGGTCCGAGCGCGGGATCCGGCCGACGAGGGAGCGCGCCCAGTGCGACACGATCCGCACGATGTCGCGCCAGAAGTAGATGATGACGGCGGTCTCGGTGCCCAGCTGCGTGATCGCGGTGAACGCGGCTCCGGTGTCGCGGCCGCCGAGACCGGGCAGCAGCTCGCTGACGATCCGGAGGTGGGCGCTGGAGGAGATGGGGAGGAATTCGGTCAGACCCTGGACGAGTCCCAGGATCAGCGCGTCGAGCAGGCCCATGCGTCACTTTCGAGGAGGGCTGGGGCGTCGTCGGCCAGCAGTCGGTCGGGATCGGTCGGTGCTGACCCGGTCCGCGGCGCCGTCAGGAGCTCAGCAGGAGATCGGTCAGGACCTTCCTGCCAAACACTAGTGCGTCCAGTGGAACGCGCTCGTCGACCCCGTGGAACAGCGCCGGGAAGTCCAGGGACGACGGCAGCTGGAGCGGCGCGAACCCGTATCCGGTGATGCCGAGCGTCGAGAGCGCCTTGTTGTCGGTGCCTCCGGAGAGCAGGTACGGGAGGACCTCGGCGCCCGGATCGAACCGGCGGATCGAGGCGGCCATGCTCTCGACGAGGGGGCCGGCGAAGGGCACCTCGAGTCCGATGTCGCGGTGCTGGACGAGGATCTCGACGTGCTCGCCCGCGAGGACCTTCAGGCGCTCGAGCACCGCGTCCTCCTCGCCGGGGAGGACGCGCACGTCGATGGTGGCGTCCGCGGTGTCCGGGATGACGTTGGCCTTGTAGCCGGCCGACAGCATCGACGGATTGGCGGTGGTGCGCAGCGTCGCGGCGATGAAGCGCGAGGCGGTGCCGGTGGCGAGTGCCAGCTCCTCCGGAGTGCTGCGCTGAGGGTCGTGGCCGAGCAGGCGGGCGACCTCGTCGAGCAGCTCGCGCGTGGTGTCGGTGAGGCGGGTGGGCCACTCCTCGCTTCCGATGCGGGCGATCGCCTGCGCCAGCCGGGTGACGGCGTTCTCGGAGTTGATCTGCGAGCCGTGCCCCGCCGTGCCGTGCGCGCGGAGGGTCAGCCACATCAGCGCCTTCTCGCCCGTCTGCACGAGATAGGCCCGCTTGCCGGCCAGCTCGATCGAGTAGCCGCCGACCTCGCTGATCGCCTCGGTCGCTCCGGCGAACAGCTCGGGCCGCTCACGGGCCAGGAATCCCGATCCCCGCACACCGCCCGCCTCCTCGTCGGCGAAGAAGGCGATGACGAGGTCGCGGGAGGGGCGCCTCCCCTCACGGAGGATGTCGCCGAGCGAGGCGAGGATCATCGCGTCCATGTTCTTCATGTCGACCGCGCCGCGGCCCCAGAGCATGCCGTCCTTGATCTCGCCGCCGAACGGGTCGACGCTCCAGTTGTCGGCGATGGCGGGCACCACGTCGAGGTGCCCGTGGACGACGAGGGCGCCGCGCTCGCGGTCCTCCCCGGCGACCCGCGCCACGACGCTCGTGCGTCCCGGGTCGGAGTCGATCAGCTCGGGCTCGAGGCCGAGGTCGCGCAGCTTCGCCGCGACGTACTCCGCGGCCGGGCGCTCCGGCTCCGCCTTCCCGTCGCCGTAGTTGCTGGTGTCGAAGCGGATGAGATCGCGCGCGATGAGCGCCGTCTCGTCGAGGGTGCTGTCGGTCACGGGCGCGCTGTCGATGCTGTCGGACATGCGGGCAACGGTACCGGCGCGGGCTCGACGGCGCGCGGAGGACGGTGGGCCGGGAGGTGGCGTGAGAGGCCCCGGAACCGTGCTAATGTCTTCTTCGGCCGCGGAAACGCAGGTCGAAGGAAACACTCGTCCGGGTGGCGGAAATGGCAGACGCGCTAGCTTGAGGTGCTAGTGCCCGTATAGGGCGTGGGGGTTCAAGTCCCCCCTCGGACACACTGATCGGAACCCCTCGTCTCTCCTCGGAGAGGCGGGGGGTTCCGTCGTTCCCGGCACCGTCCGCTCCTCGCGCCGGCGGGAAAGATGCTGTGGTCGGAGAGAGCAGAAGCCCCGCTCTTTCCCGAAGAGGCGGGGCGTCTCCTGCAGTAAACGGGCGCTCCTGCAGTAAACGGGCGCTCCTGCACCGCAGGGGCGCTCCTGCACCGCAGGGGCCCTCCTGCACAGACCGTGCCTCGGCGTCAGACGCCTGCTGTCGCCGGCGACCAGCCGAGAGCCGGAGCGATCGATTCCACGACAGTGCGCAGGAGCCGCGCGTTGTACTCGACCCCGAGCTGGTTGGGAAGGGTGAGCAGCAGCGTGTCCGCCTCCTGCACGGCGGCGTCCGCAGCGAGCTCGGCGGAGACGGCGTCCGGCTCGCCCGTGTAGCTGCGGCCGAATCGGGCGCGGACGCCCTCGAGGGTGGCGACCTGGTCCTGCTCGCCGCGGCCGCCGAAGTACAGCCGGTCGAGATCGGTCGTGATCGGAAGGACGCTGCGCGACACGGAGACGCGCGGAGTGCGCTCCCAGCCCGCCTCGCTCCACGCGTCGCGGTACTCGCGGATCTGGCGGGCCTGCAGCTCGTCGAAGGGCACGCCCTCCTCCTCCAGGAGCAGGGTCGACGACTGCAGGTTCATGCCCTGCTCGGCTGCCCAGCGCGCGGTCGCGAAGCTGCCGGCACCCCACCAGATCCGGTCCTCGAGGCCGGGCGAGCGCGGCTCGATCGAGAGCGGGAGCGACTGGCGCGTCATCGCCGGATCCGACTGCGCGACCGGCGCTCCGGCGAGCGCCTCCCGGAGGATGCGCACCTTCTGCCGGGCGAGGTCGGGGTCGGTCATCCCCTCCGGGGGGACGAAGCCGAACGCCTCGGACCCGCGCAGGGCGGTCTCGGGCGATCCCCGGCTGACCCCGAGCTCGAGCCGGCCGTCGGAGATCAGGTCGGTGGCGGCCGCCTCCTCCGCCATGTAGAGCGGGTTCTCGTAGCGCATGTCGATGACCCCGGTGCCGATCTCGATGCGGCGGGTGCGCGCGGCGATCGCCGCCAGCAGCGGGAACGGCGAGGCGAGCTGCGGCGCGAAGTGGTGCACGCGGACGTAGGCGCCGTCGATGCCGATCTCCTCCGCCGCCTCCGCGAGCTCGATCGTCTGGAGGAGGACGTCGCGAGCCGAGCGGGTCTGAGACCCGGGGACGGACTGGTAGTGGCCGAAGGAGAGGAAGCCGATGCGCGAGACCATGCCTGCCTCAGCGCTCGGGGGTCCCCCGCTATTCCCGGAGGGTGTGCACGGCGGACGCCGAACCGCGACAGCGCTCCCGAGGAGTCCTCAATACACGTATGGTGGTCGCGTGCCCGCTGATCGGGGCGGAGAGGGGTCGTCGTGGAGCCGATGGTCGGTCGCCTCGGGGCGACTCTCGGGGTCGCCATGCAGACGATCAGCGGGTCGCAGGTGCAGGCATGCGCTCTCCGTCCGCAGCGGAACCGGTCGCCCGGTCGCGTCTCCGCGTCAGTGCGCCTCGAAGTCGGCGGAGACCGAGGCGGTGACCTCGATGTCCTCCGGCTTGAGGGCCAGCGGCTCCTCAGGAGAGGAGAACGCCTTGGCGCGGCTCATCATCGCCGAGCCGCCCTCGATGCGCGTGTGCGGCCGCAGTCCCGGCTCGAAGAGGGTCAGCACCCGCACCTCGGTCAGGCCGAGGGCCGCCGCATAGGCCTCGGCCCGCTCGCGCGCGTCGCGCACGGCAGCGGTGCGGACCTCGCGCTCGATGCCCGCCCGTCGCGCCGCCGTCACGTCCCAGTCGATCCCCGAGATCTGGATCCCCGGCACCTCCGAGATCGAGCCGACCCAGCGCCCGAGAGCCGCGAAGTCCCGGTACTTCACCCGGACCCCGGCGGCCGCGACATGGAACAGCTGCGTGACGTCCGAGTCCTTGATGTACCGGCGGATCGAGGAGACCGAGATCTGATCGGAGGACCACCAGGTGGCGGCGCCGGACGCCTGCTCGGCGGCCGCCTCCTCACGGACCCGCGCGTGCAGGGCGGTGACCTCGGCGAGCGCCTGGGGTCGGGATCGCGACTCGCGCCGGATCTCGAGGCGGACGGTGCCCCGCTCGGCGGGGTGGAAGTGCTGGGCGAGACCGGCGACGGTGATAGTGACCATGGCCCCATGGTGCCGTACGCACCCCGTCAGCTCCGAGCGGCGAGCATCTCCCGGATGCGGTCGGCGAGGGCCCGCTCCGTCGTCAGGTTGCTGACCAGCTGGGCTCGGTGCCCCCCGCAGGCGCCTGGGAGGGGATCTCCGGTGCTCGGGTCGACCCGGCCCAGCAGTGCCCGCTCCCCCTGGGCGATCGAGGCCTCGAGCAGGGCGAGCCGCCGCTCGAGCCGCTCGATCTCGAAGCTCTCGGGCGTGATGTCGGACTCGCGGAAGTGGCCGGCTGTGGAAGTGGGGACGCTCATCGATGATCCGTTCCGTCGGGGGCGCCCAGGAGCGGCGCCATCACCAGGAAGACACCGGAGAACGGCGATCATGACGCGAAGGCGCGAAATGCACTGAGACGTGGCGCGCCACCGGCGGTCAGGAGCGGAAGACGGCCAGGTTCTCGTTCTCCACGATGGCGAGGGTGCGGACGAGGCGGGTGTAGCGCTCGACGAGCTCGCCCTCCCCCGCGCCCTGCCCCAGCAGGGCCGAGATGCTCTCGGCGGGGAAGAGGGAGACGATCTCCATCGCGACGGCCCGAGCGTGCTCGGAGGAGAGAGTGCGCGCGTACTCCAGAGCGCGGGTCAGCTGCGGCCTCTCCTCCCCCTCCGGACTCGCCGACGGCGCCGTCGTGGCGGCATGGCCGAGGACCGCCACGAAGACGCGGGCGATCTCGTCGACCCGGAGTGCGCGGACCAGGGTCAGCAGACGCGAGGAGACGCGGGAGACGCCGCGCGCGAGGAGCTCTCCGCTGAGGGCGCGCACCTCGATCACGTCGCCGCCGCCGAACTCGCCGGAGACGCGCTTGATGCCAGAGGCGAACAGGCTCGAGCCGGCTCCGATGCTCCGCTCGGCCTCGAGGTTGATCTCGACGCGGCCGCGGCCGGTGGCCACTCCGGAGATCCAGCGCTGCTCCACGGGCGGATGCGCGTGCACGGCGCGGACGAGGGTGCCCGGGCCCGGCCCTCCCAGGGCGCCCAGGATGACCTCGGGGGTGCGCGCCCCGGCGATCCTGGTCGAGACGCCGTTGTGCGCGGCGAGCTCGGCGGCCCGCAGCTTGGAGCGGATGCCCCCTCGGCCGGTACCGCCCTTCTGCACGCCGATGCGGCGCAGCTCCGAGATGCCCAGCTCCTCGAGGTGCACGCCCTCGGCGATGCTGCCGGCGAAGACGCCGGGGACGTCGGTGAGCAGCAGCAGCAGGTCCGCGCCGAGGAGCATCGCCAATCCGCCGGCGACGCCGTCGTTGTCCGAGCCGGCGGAGTCGATCGTGTCGTTGCCGTTGACCACGGGCACGACTCCGGCGTCGAGGGCGTGGCGGATCGCCTCGGCGACGTGTGCCATCTGCCGGGGAGAGGCGAGGTCGGACTCGCCGATGAGGATCTGCGCGACCAGGGCGCCCGAGAGCTCGGCCACCGAGCGGTAGAAGCCCATCAGGACGGTCTGGCCCACCGCTGCTGCCAGGCGGGCGCTGATCGGCTCCTCCTGCGAGCGGGCGAAGAGCGCCCGGCCCGAGGAGACGGCGCCGGAGGAGACCAGCACGACGTCCCAGCCCAGCGCGCGGGCGGCGAAGGCGCTCTCGAGCGCGCTGGCCAGGAGAACGGGATCCGGACCCGACTGCTTGGTGACCGAGCTGGACCCCATCTTGACCACGAGGGTCCTTCTGCGCGGCGCGGCCGGGGCGGTGGCGTCGGAGTCGGCGGGGTCGAGCAGGGCGTCGGACATGGCTCCCATGGTAGAGGCGCGGCAGGAGGCCCTCCCTCGCCGAGACCCGGTGGAGAACGCCCCAGGACGGGGATGTCGGAGGCGGATGCGAGACTGCCCGGGACGCCTGGAACCTCCTCCTCAGTGCGCCTCGCCGGGCGGTCGCGGAAGGGTCCGAGCGGCTCGCCGGTGGATGTCGGTGGCGATTGACATACTCGAACACATGTTCGAACATGGGCAGATGAGCCCCCCTTCATCCCTCGTCTCCGCGGAGACGGCCGAGGCCGCAGAGCCCCTTCTGCGGCAGCTCGCGTCGGTGAAGGAGCTGCAGTCCCGCATCCGGGACATGCAGGCGACCACTCTCGAGACCAGGAGCCTCGCCACCCTGCCGGCCTTCTCCTCCGTGCTCCCGGGCGGCTCGCTCAAGCAGGGTGCCGCCTACTCGGTGGAGGGCTCGATGAGTCTGGCGATGGGGCTGCTCGCCGGCCCGTCCGCCGAGGGCTCGTGGTGCGGCGTGGTGGGCGTCCCGGAGTTCGGGGCCGAGGCCGCGGCCGGCATGGGGATCGACCTCGAGCGCCTGGTGCTCGTGCCCGCACCGGCCGAGCACTGGCTCACCGTCACCGCCGCTCTGGTCGATGTGCTGACCGTCGTGCTCACCCGTCCGCCCGCCTCCGTCTCCTCGGCCGACGTCTCGCGTCTGGGAGCACGACTGCGCCAGCGGGGTGCCGCGCTCGTGATCCTCGGCGAGTGGCCCCAGGCCGAGGCGCGGCTCAGCATCCGCAGCAGCCGCTGGGAGGGGCTCGGCGACGGCCACGGCTACCTGCGCTCCCGGGAGGCGATGGTCGATGTGGTCGGCCGGGCCGGCACCCGGGTGCGCACGGTGCGGATGAGCATGCCCGGCGTCGAGAGCGCCTTCGGCTCCCGGGTCGAGCACGGCCGCCTGCACGAGCGGGCGGTCTGAGATGGCGAGCGCACCCGAGCTGCGGCGGACGATCCTCGTCTGGTGCCCCGACTGGCCCCTCCTCGCGGCCGCCGCCGACGCCGGCCTCGGCGACGAGCACCCCCTGGCCCTCACTGAGAAGAGCCTGGTCTTCGCCTCCTCCCCCGCTGCCCGGGCGGAGGGGGTCCGGCGGGGCATGCGCGTGCGCGAGGCGCAGTCCCGTTGCACGGGTCTCGCCGTCCTCCCGTACGACCCGGTGCTCGACCACCGGGCGTTCGAGCCGCTCATCCAGGCGCTCGAGGAGATCACCCCGGGCGTCCAGCTGATCCGGCCCGGTCTGTGCGCGATCCGTGCCCGCGGTCCGCGCCGCTACTACGGGAGCGAGCAGAGCGCGGCCGAGGCGATCCTGCAGCGGCTGGCCGAGCTGGGTCTTCCCGACGCCCGCATCGGGATCGCCGACGGGCTCTTCGCCTCCGAGCTCGCCGCGAAGCACTCCGGCCGCCCCGTCGCCGTCGTGCCCCCAGGAGCAGCGGCAGACTTCCTCGCCCCGCTCCCGCTCGACGCCCTCGAGACCGAGTCCGTCGCAGCCCCTGCCCGTGCTCCCCGCCGGGGGGACGACCTGGTGGCGCTCCTGCGCAGACTCGGCGTCCGCACCCTCGGCGCCTTCGCCGCCCTCCCTCGCGAGGACGTCGCCGCCCGGTTCGGACCGGAGGGCGCCCACGCGCACCTCCTCGCCGCCGGTGCGGAGTCGGAGACGGTGGTGCCCCGGCTCCCGCCGGAGCGCCTCGACCGGGCGATGGAGTTCGAGCCCCCTCTGGACCGCATCGACCAGGCCGCCTTCGCCTTCCGCGTCCCCGCGGAGGAGTTCGTCGCCGGGCTCACCCGCGCACAGCTGGTCGCGACCGCTATCCGCATCGAGGTCGTCAGCGAGCGCGGTGAGGTCTCCTCCAGGAGCTGGCTGCACCCGAGATGGTTCACCCCGGGCGACGTGCTCGACCGGGTCCGCTGGCAGCTGCAGGGCAGCGGGGAGATCGACACCGGTCTCGGAGCGCCGATCTCGCGGCTGTGCGTCGAGCCCGAGGCGGTCGACGCGATCGGCAACCACGAGCAGGGTCTCTGGGGCACCGCTCCGGAGGAGCGCGTCCACCACGGGCTGAGCCGCGTGCAGAGCATGCTCGGGCACGAGGCCGTGATGACCGCGTCGATCGGAGGGGGTCGATCCCTCCGCGACCGCCAGCACCTGATCCCCTGGGGCGACCGGGAGCCGGGCGACGCACGGCCGAGGACCCTGCCCTGGCCCGGCTCCCTGCCGCCGCCCCTCCCGCCGACGGTCTTCGCGGAGCCCGCGGCCGTGCTGGTCTGCGGATCGAGGGGTGAACCCGTCGCGGTCGACGAGCGTGGCGCCCTCAGCTCCGTGCCCGCCTACTTCACCCCCGGGACCTCTCAGGCACGCCTGGAGCCCCTCGCCGGATGGGCGGGTCCCTGGCCGATCGACGAGCGCTGGTGGGATCCGAGCACCGCCGTCCGCTACGACCGCTTCCAGGTGGTCGACGCCGCCGGTGTCGCCTGGCTGCTGCTCTGCCTCGACGGGGTCTGGGCCGCAGAGGCCCGCTACGACTGAACCGGAGCATCCCTCCACCACCGCGAACGAGCACCGAAGGAGCCCCGATGGGCTGGAACAACCCACCGATCCCCTGGTCGGAGTTCGAGCGCCGCCTCTCCAGCGGCAAGCGCGCCGACGGCACGGTCGTCCGGGGCGACGGCGGCGACAGCCCGGCCTGGTCGCACAAGCGCCCCGCCTACGTGGCAGGGGACGACGTCCGGCCGCCGGCTCATCCGGTGCCCTACGCCGAGCTGCACGCGCACTCTCACTTCAGCTTCCTCGACGGGGCGAGCAAGCCGGAGCAGCTGGTCGAGGAGGCGGTCCGGCTCGGCATCGACACCCTCGCGCTCACCGACCACGACGGCCTCTACGGCATCGTGAGGATGGCCGAGGCCGCGCAGGGGCACGCCGTCCGCACGGCCTTCGGAGCCGAGCTCTCGATCGGGCTCACCTCGCCTCAGAACGGGGTCGCCGATCCGGAGGGGACCCACCTGCTCGTCCTCGCGCGCCGCGAGGAGGGCTACCACCGCCTCGCCCGTGCGATCACCACCGCCCAGCTCGCCGGAGCCGAGAAGGGCAAGCCGAGCTACGACCTCGAGGAGCTCGCGCGCGCCGCCGACGGCCACTGGATCGTGCTGACGGGCTGCCGCAAGGGAGCGGTCCGTCAAGCGCTCGCCGCCTCAGGAGTGGCCGCGGCCGAGCGGGAGGTCCGCGAGCTCGTCCGGCTCTTCGGTCCCGCCAACGTCCTCGTGGAGCTGTACGACCACGGGGATCCCCTCGCCTCGCGCGCCAACGACCAGCTGGCGGCGATCGCCGAGAAGCTCCGGCTGCGGACGGTCGCCACCGGGAACGTGCACTACGCCCGGCCGGAGGAGCGCCCCCTCCAGACGGCCCTCGCCGCGGTCAGAGCACGCCGGAGCCTCGACGAGATGGACGGCTGGCTCCCCGCAGCGGGCGGCGCCCACCTGCGCTCCGGCGCCGAGATGGCCGAGCGCTTCGGCCGCTACCCCGGCTCCGTGAAGAACACGGTGCGCGTCGCCGACGAGATCGCCTTCGAGCTCGGCCGAGTCCGGCCCCGGCTGCCGCGCCAGGAGGTCCCCGAGGGGCACACCTCGATGAGCTGGCTGCGCGCGCTCGTGCGCGAGGCCGTGCCGGCCAAGTACCCCCGCGCCGACGCCGACGTCCTCGCGCGCCTCGAGAAGGAGCTCGCGGTGATCGAGCAGAAGGACTTCCCGGGCTACTTCCTGATCGTCCACGACATCGTCCACTACGCCAAGCGGAACGGCATCCTCTGCCAGGGACGCGGCTCGGCCGCCAACTCGGCGGTCTGCTACGTCCTGGGCATCACGGCGGTCGACTCGATCTTCTACGACCTGCCGTTCGAGCGGTTCCTCTCCAGCATCCGCGACGAGGAGCCCGACATCGACGTCGACTTCGACTCGGAGCGACGCGAGGAGGTGATCCAGTACGTCTACCGGAAGTACGGACGTCTGAACGCGGCCCAGGTCGCCAACGTCATCACCTACCGGCCCAAGTTCGCCGTGCGCGACATGGCCAAGGCCCTCGGATACAGCGCCGGGCAGCAGGACGGCTGGTCGAAGCAGGTCGAGCGGTGGGGGTCCGTCACCGAGAGCACCGACCACGACATCCCCGAGGACGTGGTCGCCCTGACCACCCGGGTGCTGGGCACGCCCCGGCACCTGGGCATCCACTCCGGCGGCATGGTGCTGACAGACCGGCCCGTGGGCGAGGTCTGCCCGATCGAGCCCGCTCGGATGGAGGACCGCACCGTCCTGCAGTGGGACAAGGACGACTGCGCCTGGATGGGCCTGGTCAAGTTCGACCTCCTCGGGCTCGGGATGCTCGCCGCCCTGCAGTACACGTTCGACCTCGTCGCCGAGCACGTCGGCGAGAAGTGGGACCTCTCCACCCTCCCCCGGGAGGAGAAGGGCGTCTACGACCAGCTCTGCCGCGCCGATTCCATCGGGGTGTTCCAGGTCGAGAGCAGGGCGCAGATGGGCACCCTCCCCCGGCTGCAGCCTCGCCGCTTCTACGATCTGGTGATCGAGGTCGCGCTCATCCGCCCCGGCCCCATCCAGGGCGGTGCGGTCCACCCCTACATCCGCCGCAAGCTCGGCGAGGAGCCGGTGACGTACCAGCACCCCCTCCTCGTGACGCCGCTCAAGCGCACCCTCGGCGTGCCGCTCTTCCAGGAGCAGCTCATGCAGGTGGCCGTGGCCGTCGGCGACTGCAACGCGGAGGACGCCGACCTGCTGCGCCGGGCGATGGGGTCCAAGCGCGGGACCGAGAAGATCGAGACCCTCCGCGAGCGGCTCTACCAGGGGATGGCCCGCAACGGCATCACGGGCGAGGTCGCGGACGACATCTACCTCCGGATCCAGGCCTTCGCGAACTTCGGCTTCGCCGAGAGCCATGCGATCAGCTTCGCCCTGCTGGTCTACGCGAGCGCCTGGCTCCGCCTGCACTACCCCGCTGCGTTCACCGCCGCGCTGCTGCGGGCGCAGCCCATGGGCTTCTACGCCCCGCACACCCTGGTCGCCGATGCCCGGCGTCACGGAGTGGAGGTCGTCTCGCCCGACGTCAACCGCTCGCTGGCGCCTCCCGGGCTCGAGGCGAAGGAGGACACCCCCGCACGCCGGAGGGGCGGTGCCGCCTACGGGAGCGACGACTGCCTCCGCGCCGATCAGCCGCCCACGGGGCTGTTCGACCGCACCGAGCACTTCCACACGGACGACCACAGGCGCGACAGCGGCTTCGTGATCAGGCTCGGGCTGGCCGGGGTGAAGGGCATCGGCACCTCGCTCGCCGAGCACATCGTCGCCGAGCGCGAGCGCGGCGGACCCTACGCGAGCATGGCCGACCTCTCGCGTCGGGTCGGCACGACCGCGGCTCAGCTGGAGGCCCTCGGTGCCGCGGGCGCCTTCGACACGCTCGGTCTGCAGCGCCGGCAGGCGCTCTGGGAGGCCGGCACCGCCGCAGGCGACCGCGAGGAGTTCCTCGCCGGTTCCACGGTCGTCGTGCAGCCCCCGCTCCTGCCGATGCTCTCCCCTCAGGAGCGCGTGGTCTTCGACTTCTGGGCCACCGGCATCTCGCCCGACGACCATCCGCTGCGCCACCTCCGCGAGGGACTCGCTCGCCGCGGCGCCCGCTCCTCGGCCGATCTCCCCGCCATCCCCTCGGGGACCCGGATCGAGGTCGGCGGGGTCGTGATCCACCGCCAACGTCCCTCCACAGCCGGTGGAGTGACCTTCCTCAACCTCGAGGACGAGCACGGGATCCTCAACGTGATCTGCTCCGTCGGAGTATGGAACCGCTACCGCCGCGTGGCCCGCGAGGCACCCGCCCTGCTGGTCAGGGGGATCCTCGAGCGCTCCGACGAGGGGGTGACGAACCTCCTCGCCGACAGGTTCGAGACCCTCACGGTCGGCGCTCGCACCACCTCCCGCAACTTCCGATGACCCCTCAGCGGCACCGCCCGCTCGCCCCACGAGAAAGCGACACCATGACCACTCTCGACCACGCCGCTCCCGCTCCGCACCTCGATGCGCCGCTCCTGAACGACCGCGAGCTGCGCGAGCGCGTCTCCTCGCTGATCGGACCGGCCTACCGCCGGGCGCTGTGGCCGATCTTCCTCGACCGCGACGGCGTGCAGCTGCCGATCCTCTACCCGGTGGACGGACTCCCCGTGCACCCCGACGAGGAGAAGACCGAGCGGATCGTCGCCACCCTCGCCAAGGCCGTGGCGCACCAGGACGTGGGCTCGCTCGCCTTCGCCCTGGAACGTCCCGGGCGCGCCTTCCTCGGCGAGACCGATCGGGTCCTCGCCCGTCACCTGGCGGCGGCGTGCCACAAGCGGGCCATCCCCCTCCGCGCGCTCCTGCTCGTCCACGACGAGGGAGTGCGGGTCGTGACCGCGACGGAGTACGCCGCGGTCACGCTCTGAGCGCTCGGGCCCCAGGCGGCCGTTCAGGACAGCGGCGGCCGGCCACCTGAACAGCCTGCCGCCACGGAGCTCAGGCGCTCAGGCGCTCAGGAGCTCAGCGTCACCAGCAGCGAGGAGGCGCCGAGATCCACCTCGGTGTCCCCGGGCTGCACCGCGTACTCCCCGACGCCGAGCAGCGTCTCCGCCACCTCCGGCAGGGCGATGCGGGCGGCGGACTCGCCGACGTTGATCGCCACGGTCACCCGACCGCGGCCGAGAGTCAGCCAGCGGGCCTCCTCGTCGAACTCCACGCGGAGCGACCCGAAGCGCGGGTCCGTCAGCTCGGGGTAGCGGCGGCGGATCGCCGCCAGCTCGCGGTACACCTCGAGGGTGCGGGCGTGACGCCCCTCCCCGACCTCGGACCAGTCGAGCCGCGAGCGCAGGAACGTCTCCGGGTCCTGCGGGTCGGGCACGACCTCCGGATCCCAGCCCATCTTCGCGAACTCCTCGATGCGGCCCTTCGCCGTCGCCTCGCCCAGATCCTTCTCCGGGTGCGAGGTGAAGAACTGCCACGGTGTCGACGCCGCCCACTCCTCGCCCATGAACAGCATGGGAGTGAAAGGGCCCAGCAGCGTCAGAGCCGCGGCGATCGCGAGGCGCCCCTCGTCGAGGGTCGCCGTCAGACGGTCGCCGACCGCCCGGTTGCCGATCTGGTCGTGGTTCTGGCTGCAGACCACCAGGCGCCAGGTCGGCATGTGCTCGGTGTCCACCGGACGGCCGTGGTGGCGGCCGCGGAACGTCGAGAGGGTGCCGTCGTGGAAGAAGCCCCGCGTCAGCACCTTCGCGAGGGCGCCGAGCGGCGCGAAGTCCTCGTAGTAGCCCGTGGTCTCCCTGGTCAGCGCGACGTGGACCGCGTGGTGGAAGTCGTCGCTCCACTGCGCGTCGAGCCCGTAGCCGTGCGCCTCCCGCGGAGTGATCAGCGTCGAGTCGTTGAGGTCGGACTCGGCGATCAGCGTCAGAGGGCGCCCGACGTGGGCCGACAGCACGGCCACCTCGCTCGCCATCTCCTCGAGCACGTGCACGGCCCGCTCGTCCGAGAGGGCGTGCACCGCGTCCAGGCGCAGGGCGTCGACGTGGTAGTCGCGCAGCCACATCAGAGCGTTGTCGATGATGTACCCGCGGACGGTGTCCGAACCCTCGCCGTCCAGGTTGATCGAGCTGCCCCAGGTGTTGGCCTTCTCGTTCTTGAGGTAGGGGCCGAACTCCGGCAGGTAGTTGCCGCTCGGGCCGAGGTGGTTGTAGACGACGTCCTGGACCACGCCGAGGCCGGCACGGTGGGCGGCGTCCACGAAGCGCTGGTACGCCTCGGGTCCGCCGTACGGCTCGTGCACGGCGTACCAGAGGACGCCGTCGTAGCCCCAGTTGTGCGTTCCGTTCACCGCGTTGACCGGCAGCAGCTCGATGAAGTCCACGCCGATCGAGCGCAGGTGATCGAAGCGCTCCGCCGCCGCGTCCAGGGTGCCCTCGGGTGTGAACGTGCCGAGGTGCAGCTCGTAGATGACGGCGCCGGCGAGCTCGCGCCCGGTCCAGGCGGAGTCGCCCCACTCGTGCGCCGAGGGTTCGAACGTGCGCGAGAGCTCGTGCACGCCCTTCGGCTGGCGACGCGAGCGGGGGTCCGGCAGCGGACCGCTGCCGTCCACCCGGTACCCGTAGTCGACCTCCCCGGTGGCCGGGGCCGACGCGGGCGCCCGCCACCATCCGTCGTCTCCGTGGCGGGTCATCGTCAGCGACGAGTCGTCACCGAGAAGGAGCTCGACCGTCGAGGCCTCGGGGGCCCAGACGTCGAACCGCTCGGGACCGGTCGTCGGGAGTGCGTAGCGGTAGGGAGTCGTGCTGATCACTGCTGTCTCCAGGAGGGGTCGTATCGGTCTGCGGTGCGGTGGCGGAACCGGTCAGGAGACCGGGGCGAGCAGTGCCACGGGGTAGTCGGCGAGGATCTCGGCGACCGGAGTCACTCCTCCCGCGAAGGTGCGGCCGGTGAGGACGTCCTCCATCGGGTGCCCGGGCAGGACCACGACCGTGCCGTTCCACCCGCCCGAAGCGGCGAGGCCCTCGGGGAGCCGGGTCGCGACGGTCAGCGCGCCGCCGCGGTCGAAGGCGATCGCGTGCTCGGCGGCGGGCCCGATCGCGGGGACGGCGGCGTAGCGGGTGAACAGCTCGGGGCGGTCGCGGCGGAGCCGGAGGGCGCGCGAGGTGACGAGGAGCTTCGCGGCTCCCTCGGCGTCGATCGCGGGCTTCCAGCCGCCGTCGATCCGCTCCAGCAGCGCTCGACGCTGCCCGAAGTCGACCTCGCGGCGGTTGTCCGGGTCGACGAGGGAGGTCTCCCAGAGCTCGCTGCCCTGGTAGACGTCCGGGATGCCCGGGGCGGTGATCTGCACGAGCTTCGCGGCGAGGCCGTTCGACCAGCCGGCGGCCGACACCCGCTCGACGGTCTGCTCGACCAGCCGGCGGACGGCGGGCTCGTCGAACGCCGCGTCGATCGCCGCGTGCATCCGCTTCTCGAACTGCTCGTCAGGAGCGGTCCAGTGCGTCGAGTCGTCGGCCTCGCGCGACGCCTTCTCGGCGTAGGCGTGCAGGCGCTCGCGGCTCGCGGGCCAGGTCCCCACGACGGCCTCCCAGAGCAGGTGCTCGATCGGGCCGTCGCCGAAGCCGACGAGGGCGTGGAGCTCGCGGAGCGTCGCCGCCCACGCCTCCGGGTCCTCGGCCAGTGCGGTGATGCGGGCACGGGTGTCCTCGCCGCGCTTCGTGTCGTGGGTCGAGAGCGTGGTGAGCGAGGCGGGGAACGAGGCCTGGCGCACGGCCTGGCGGCGGTGGAACTCGACCAGGTCGATCGCGAACTCGTCCGGGTCCGCTCCGACCTCGTTCAGCGAGGTGAGGCGGCTGAAGCGGTAGAACGCCGTGTCCTCGACGCCCTTCGCCATCACCATGCCGGAGGTCTGCTGGAAGCGCACGGACACCGGCGTGCCGGTCTCGCCGAGCGCCGCGGCGACCTCGTCGATGGTCGCGCGGATCTCGGGACGGCGGCGCACGGCGTCGACGCGGGCGTGCTCGAGGTGCTCCGCTCCGTAGGGGAGGTAGCTGCGGTAGACCGGGTAGGTCGCCAGGAGCTCCGCCAGCGCGTCGTCCGCTCCCTCGATGCCGGGGATCAGGCGGGCCAGCCGCAGGACCTCGGAGCGGAGGATGCCGTCGGCGATGCCGCGCCTGGTGTCGTGGATGAGGTCGGCCCACTGCAGCGGGGCGCCCTTCCCCGTGAGCTCGGCGTCGAGGCCCTCCAGCACGGGGCGGGCGTCGGGGTCGACCAGGATGCGGTCGACGTCGGCCAGGGCGTCGTAGCCCGTGGTGCCGACGGTCGCCCAGTGCGGCGAGAGCTCCTCGTCGCCCTCGAGGATCTTCTCGACCCAGACCGGGGCGCCGCCGATCGCGCGGGCCAGGTCGTCGAGGTATCCGCCCGGGTCGGCCAGGCCGTCCGGGTGGTCGACGCGCAGGCCGTCTGCGAGCCCCTCGGTGAACCAGCGGACGATCTCGGCGTGCGAGGCGTCGAACACCTCGGGCCGCTCGACCGTGATGGCGGCGAGGGTGTTCACCGCGAAGAAGCGGCGGTAGTTCAGCTCGGCGTCGGCGCGGCGCCAGTTCACGAGCTCGTAGCTCTGGCGCGCGTGCACCGTGCGGCCGGAGTCGCCGGGCTCGGCGGTGCCGGGCGCGATCGGCAGGCGGTTCTCGTAGTAGTGCAGCTCGTCGCCGACGACCTCGAGCGCGTCGAGTTCGCTGTCGCTGTCGCCCTCGCTCGCACCGTCGCCGAGGATCGGCACGCGCAGCTTCCCGCCCCCCGCCTCCCAGTCGATGTCGAAGGCGGTGGCGTAGCGGGAGGACTTCCCGTTCCTCAGCAGGTCCCACCACCACGAGTTCTCGCTCGGGGTCGCGACGCCCATGTGGTTGGGGACGATGTCGATGAGGACGCCGAGGCCCTCCGCCCGCGCCGCGGCCGAGGCGTTCGCCAGGCCGGCCGCGCCACCGCGGTCGGGATCGACCTCGGTGTGGTCCACCACGTCGTAGCCGTGGTCCGAGCCGGGCTCGGCCTTCAGCAGCGGCGAGAAGTACAGCCAGTCCGCTCCGAGCGCGCGCACGTAGTCGGCGACGCGGGCGGCGTCGTCGAGGTCGAACGCCGACCGGATCTGGAGGCGGTAGGTGGAGGCGGGCAGACGCACGTCAGGCTCCTGTCGAGGGTGCGGTCGCGGAGTCGGTCGACTCGGCGTGGGGGCTGGTGGGTCCCGTCGAGGAGACGATCGGGATGGCCGAGGTGGCCGCCAGGGACGCGAGCGAGGCGGCGACCGAGTGGTCGACCTCGGGCTCGGGGGTGCTGTGCTCCTGGAGGATGACGAGCGACTTCGCCTGGACGGTGAGCATCGCCCCCGCCGGACGCGGGATCGAGTCCGCCTCGGCGCCGGCGGTGTCGACGAGGACGCTCCACTCGAGCGCGTACTCGTCGCTCGGGATCGCGAACTCGACGTCGACGTCGTCGGCGTTGAAGTACAGGAGGAAGCTGACGTCGGTGACGGGGCGCCCGCGCTGGTCGCGCTCGCGGATCCCGTTGCCGTTGAGGTAGATGCCCACCGATCGGCCGAGACCGGAGTCCCAGTCGGACGGGGACATCTCGGTGCCGGCGGCGGTGAACCAGACGATGTCGGGCAGGGGCTCGCCGTCGCCGCGCAGCACGGGGCGGCCGTCGAAGAAGCGCATGCGGCGGAAGGTCGGGTGCTCGGCGCGCAGGCGGATGAGCGCCGCGGTGAACTCGAGCAGCGGCCGGTCGGCGTGCGCCCAGTCGATCCAGGTCAGCTCGCTGTCCTGGGCGTAGGTGTTGTTGTTGCCGTTCTGGGTCCGGCCCAGCTCGTCGCCGTGGAGGATCATCGGGACGCCCTGGGAGATCAGCATCGTCGCGAGGAAGTTCCGCTGCTGGCGCGCCCGGAGCGCGAGCACCCGCGAGTCGTCCGTGGGCCCCTCCACGCCGTGGTTCCAGGAGCGGTTGTGCGACTCGCCGTCGTTGCCGTCCTCGCCGTTGGCGTCGTTGTGCTTCTCGTTGTACGAGACCAGGTCCCGGAGGGTGAAGCCGTCGTGCGCCGTGACGAAGTTGATCGAGGCGACCGGGTAGCGGCCCGAGTGCGCGTAGAGGTCGGCCGAGCCGGTGAGGCGCGAGGCGAACTCCCCCAGCGTCGACGGCTCGCCGCGCCAGAAGTCGCGGACCGTGTCGCGGTACTTGCCGTTCCACTCCGTCCACTGGGGCGGGAAGTTTCCCACCTGGTAGCCGCCGGGCCCGACGTCCCACGGCTCGGCGATCAGCTTCACCTGCGAGACCACCGGGTCCTGCTGGACGAGCTCGAAGAAGGTGGAGAGCCGGTCGACGTCGTAGAACTCGCGTGCCAGCGCCGAGGCGAGGTCGAAGCGGAAGCCGTCGACGCGCATCTCCGTCACCCAGTAGCGCAGCGAGTCCATGATCAGCTGGAGCGAGTGCGGGTGTCGCACGTTCAGGGTGTTCCCGGTGCCGGTGTAGTCCATGTAGTAGCGCTTGTCGTCGTCGACGAGGCGGTAGTACGCCTCGTTGTCGATGCCGCGGAACGACAGGGTGGGGCCGAGGTGGTTGCCCTCCGCCGTGTGGTTGTAGACCACGTCGAGGATGACCTCGATGCCGGCAGCGTGGAGCGCCTTCACCATGCTCTTGAACTCCTGGACCTGCTGGCCCTGGTCGCCCGTGGAGGAGTAGGTGTTCTGCGGAGCGAAGAAGCCGATCGTGTTGTAGCCCCAGTAGTTCGAGAGGCCCTTGTCCATCAGCGTCGAATCGTTCACGAACTGGTGCACGGGCATGAGCTCGATCGCCGAGACGCCCAGGTGCTTGAGGTGGTCGATCACCGCGGGGTGGGCGACTCCGGCGTAGGTACCGCGGAGCTCCTCCGGCACGTCGGGGTGCGTCTTGGTGAGCCCCTTCACGTGCGCCTCGTAGATCACGGTGCTGTCGTAGGAGGTGCGCGGGCGGCGGTCACCGGCCCAGTCGAAGAAGGGGTTGATGACGACGCCCATCATCATGTGCGGCGCCGAGTCCTCGTCGTTCGTCGAGTCCGGGTCGCCGAAGGTGTACGAGAAGAGGGACTGGTCCCAGTCGATCTCCCCCGAGATCGCCTTCGCGTAGGGGTCCAGCAGCAGCTTGTTCGGGTTGCAGCGGTGGCCGGCATCGGGGTCGTACGGTCCGTGGATGCGGAAGCCGTAGCGCTGGCCCGGCTGGACCTGCGGGAGGTAGCAGTGCCAGACGTAGGCGTCCGACTCCTGGATCTCGACGCGCGTCTCGGTGCCGTCCTCCTCGAAGAGGCACAGCTCGACGCGCTCGGCGATCTCGCTGAACAGGGCGAAGTTCGTGCCGCTTCCGTCGAACGTCGCGCCCAACGGGTAGGCGGTTCCGGGCCAGGTCTCCACGAGACTCCTCAGGGGATTGTTCTCGGGCAGTCCGGGAGACGCCGATGTGCGGTCTGCGGATGCCCGACGTCGGGGGTGATGGTCCGTCACTTCCGCGACGGACCGACTGCTCAGCTTAGCGAGCGTGTCTCGAGCATTCCCCTGACGGTCAGCGCTCATCGCGCGGTCCTCCTCCGGTGGTCACGACCGGCGGCCGGAACCGCCGTCCGGTTCGTCCTGCGGGCGCGTAAGCGGGCAGGTCGTTCCGGTGGGTCACGCTCGAACAGTACGGTCGCGCCCGGTCCGCCGGGGAGGGCTGGCGCCGCGCCGGGTGCATCGGCTAGAACGCGGCGGGGGGACTGTCCGGTGCACGCGGAGGGGACGGCCGGGCTGGGCAGGAGCAGCGATCGGCCCCGTCGTCGGGGCCACGGCGCCACGCACCGGGGCGCCGCACCGCGATCAGTGCGAGCCGAGCCTGCGCCGCAGGAGGTCGATCCGCGCCTGCAGCTGGGTCACGCTCGCCTGCGCCACCGCGGGTCCGCCGCAGAGCCGGCGCAGCTCGGTGTGCACCTGGCCGTGCGACTCGCCCGTCCCCCGCGCCCACAGACCGACCAGGGAGTTGAGCAGGCTGCGCTGCTCCTTGAGCGTGCGGTAGAGCGGCGCCGGGATCTCGCTTACCGGCTCGGCCGGGGCCGCCGCCCCCGCGCGGCTGCCGGCGCGCTTGGCCTGCCGCTGCTGCCGGTGCTGGAGCAGCTCCCGCACCTGGTCGGGCTCGAGGAGCCCCGGCAGGCCGATGAAGTCGAGCTCCTCCTCGCTCTCGACCTCGACCTCCATCCCGAACTCGGCGCCCTCGTAGACGACGCGGTCGAAGGTGGCGGCCGAGCCGATCGACTCGAAGCGGCCCTCCTCCAGGAGATCGGAGGACGCCTTGTCGCTGCGCTCGGCGTCGGCCATCAGGTCGGCCTCGGGGTACTCCTCGTCGTCGGAGGTCCTGCGGTCGAGGGCGTGATCGCGCTGCAGCTCCATCGAGCCCGCCAGCGCGAGCAGGCCGGGCACGTTCGGGAGGAACACCGAGGCGGTCTCGCCGCGGCGCCGCGCGCGCACGAAGCGGCCGATCGCCTGGGCGAAGAACAGGGGAGTCGACGCCGATGTCGCGTAGACGCCGACGGCGAGCCTCGGCACGTCGACGCCCTCGGAGACCATGCGGACCGCGACCATCCAGCGACCGGTGTCCTTCGCGAACTCCTCGATCCGGTCGCTCGCCTCCTTCTCGTCGGAGAGCACGACGGTGACGGTCTCGCCGCTGATCTCGCGGAGCATCGCGGCGTAGGCGCGCGCGGTGTAGTGGTCGGTCGCGATGACCAGGCCGCCGGCGTCGGGCACGGCGCGCCGCACCTCGGTGAGGCGGGTGTTGGCGGCGCGGAGGACCGAGGGGATCCAGTCGCCCTTCGGGTCCAGCGCGGTCCGCCAGGCCTGCGAGGTGATGTCCTTGGTGTTGCCCTCGCCGAGCCGCGCCTCCATCTCGTCGCCGGCCTTCGACTTCCAGCGCATCTGCCCGGCGTAGACCATGAACAGCACCGGCCGGACGACGCCGTCCGCGAGCGCGCGGCCGTAGCCGTAGGCGTAGTCGGTGAGCGAGGTGCGGATGCCCTCCTCGTCCGGCAGGTAGCTGACGAACGGGATCGCCGCCGTGTCCGAGCGGAACGGCGTCCCGGTCAGCGAGAGCCGGCGGACCGCGGGCTCGAAAGCCTCGCGCACCGCGTCGCCCCAGCTGAGGGCGTCGCCGGCGTGGTGCACCTCGTCGAGGATGACGAGGGTGCGCCCGGACAGGGTGAGCTCGCGGTGGAGCTCGGCGCGGACGGCGACCTGCGCGTAGGTGACGGCGACGCCGTGGTAGTGGCGGGCGTGGCGGCCCATGCGGTTGGTGAAGGTCGGGTCCAGGCGGATGCCGACGCGGTGCGCGGCCTCGGCCCACTGGCGCTTGAGGTGCTCCGTCGGCGCGACCACGGTGATCCGGTCGACCGTGCGGTTGTGCAGCAGCTCGGCGGCCAGCCGCAGCGCGAAGGTGGTCTTGCCCGCGCCCGGGGTCGCGGCGGCCAGGAAGTCGCGCGGCTCGTGCTGGAAGTAGGCCTCGAGCGCCTCCGCCTGCCAGGCGCGGAGCTTGTTCGCGGTACCCCACGGCGCCCTGCCCGGGAACGACGGGGACAGGTGCTCAGCGGCGGAGGTGCCGACCTGATGACCGAAGCTCGAGGGACTGTTCACGTGGACCGAATCTAGCCGACGCCTCCGACAGCGGCTCGGTCTCCGCGGCCCGCTGGGAGGCGCACGGCGTGTCGCGCCGTGCCACCGGCGGCCGGGTGCGGAGCATGATGGAGGGATGGTCGAGCAGCGTCATCCGTGGTCCCGCTACGTCGCCCTGGGCGACTCCTTCACCGAGGGGATCGGCGATCCCGAGCCCGGCAGCCCCGGCGGGCACCGCGGCTGGGCGGACCGCGTGGCGGAGGTCCTGGGCAGCCAGAACGAGGACTTCGCCTACGCCAACCTGGCGGTCCGCGGCCGCCTCCTGCAGCAGATCGTCGACGAGCAGGTCGAGCCCGCCCTGGAGCTGCGCCCCGACCTCATCACCATCTCCGCGGGCGGGAACGACGTCATCCGCCCGGGGACCGACCCCGACGACATCGCGTCCCGCTTCGAGTCGGGCCTCGCCCGGCTCCGCTCCGACGGGGCGACCGTCGTCCTCTTCACCGGAGTGGATGTGGGCTTCTCCCCCGTGTTCGGGCGGATCCGCGGGAAGGTCGCGATCTACAACGAGAACCTGCGGGCGCTGGCCAAGCGGTACGACTGCATCGTCGCCGACCAGTGGTCCCTCCAGGAGATCCAGGACGTGCGGATGTGGGCGCCGGACCGCCTGCACCTCAACCCGCACGGCCACCACGAGGTCGCGCGCATGGTCCTCGAGTCGCTGAACGTCGAGAACGACCTGCGCCCCCTCGCCCCGGAGCCGCTGCACGCCCGCACGTGGCGTGCCGCCCGCACGGAGGACATCCAGTGGGCGCGGGAGTACCTCGTGCCCTGGGTGCTGCGCCGAGTCCGCCACCAGTCCTCCGGCGACTTCATCACCGCCAAGCGGCCCTCCGCCGAGCGCTGGAGCATCGATCCCGCGGCCTCGGAGCCGGGCTCGGTCGTGCCGGGCAACGCGACGCCGGAGGAGGTCGCCGAGGACATCGCGATCGCCGGCGTGCGGATCATCGGCGATAGGGCCGCGGATCCCCTGGCCTGATCCGCTCCCGGGAGGCGGCGGCTCGCCCCGCGCTCAGCCGAACAGCTCGGCCGGGTGGCCGAGGCGCCAGGCGAAGCCCGGGTCCTCGATCGACCCGTCGGCGACGAGGGGAAGCTCGTACGGGGTGCCGTTGACGTCGACGGTCGCGGTCCCCACGCGCTCGCCGTCGGCGACGGTCTCGAGCGGATCGAGGGCGACCGTGGTCGTCGTCGAGACCGCGCCCCACACCAGCACGGACCGCGCCTCCGCGGTCTCGGCCGTCGCCGTCTCCCCCCAGGCGCTCGTGAGGGTGCCGTAGTCCTGGCCCTCGACGGTCAGCGGGACGGTCCGGAAGCCCGCCTCGACGGTCGGGACGAGGGTCAGCACGTCCGCGCCGAGCTGCGGGTGCGTGCGCGCGCCCACCACCACGCCGACCAGGGTGACCGGCCGGCCCTCGACGGTCGAGTCGAGCGAGAACAGCAGGCACGAGCCCGCCTCGTCGGTCGTCCCCGTCTTGATCCCGTCCACTCCCGAGCGGCCGAGGAGCGAGTTGGTGTTGTCGACCTCGCCGACCCCCGGGATGACCGCGGTCGGCATCGCGACGATCGGAGCGAGCACCGGGTCCGCGATCAGCAGCTCGCCCAGGCGCACCATCTCGGCCGTCGTGCTGACCGTCGCCGGCGAGAGCCCGCTGGTGTCGGCGAGGGAGGTCCGCTCGAGCCCCTGCCCGTCGAGCCAGCCGCGCGCCGCGGCGAGGAAGGCGTCCTCCGAGCCGTACGCCCAGATCGCGAGCGACTTCGCGTAGTTGTTCGCGGACGGGAGCATCATGGCGGTCAGCGCCTCCCGCTCGGTCAGCTGCAGACCCGCGGTGACCGGAGCGTTCGAGCCGTTCTCGGCCAGGGTGTCGTTGTAGTACTGCACGTCCGCGCTCGTGAAGGTGATGGTCTCCCCGTCCGTCCCCGCCGCGATCGGCTTCGCCGCGAGGACGACGAGAGCGGTGACGACCTTGGCGATGCTCCCCGTCGGCACGGTTCCGGTGGAGCCGTAGCGGGCGAGCAGCCCGTCCTCCTCCGTCCCGTCGATGCCCACGGCCGCCACGGCGCCGGAGCCGTAGGCAGGCCAGGCCAGAGCGGGCGCGTCGACGGTGCTCGAGACGGGGTCCACCGCGACGGCGCTCGCCGTCGGCAGCTCCGCGGTCGCCGCGTTGGTCGCGTAGGCACCGCCTCCGCCGACCAGCACGGTCGCGGCGACGAGACCGGCGACGACCGCCCCGCGCCGTCGACGCGGTCGCGGCTCCGGCGCGGCGGGCTCCCCGAACAGGTCGAGGGCGTCGTCGGATCGGGTCGGGGAGGTCACCCCGTCATCGTACGGGCGGGCCTCTCATCCGTCCCGGACGCCGCCCCGTCGTCGGACGCGGCGGGTGACGCGCGGCACCGACCCCGATCCAGCGTCGGGAGCGTCAGCAGCAGGTCACCGCGGGGCCGCCGAGCGCCGGAGCCGGGCGGTCAGCGCCCGCGGGTCAGCGCCCACAGTGCGACGGCGCTCGCCGAGGCCACGTTGAGCGAGTCGACGCCGTGCAGCATCGGGATGGTGACGACGGTGTCCGAGGCGTCCAGCGCCGCGCGGCTGAGCCCGTCCCCCTCGGCGCCCAGGACGATCGCGACGCGCTCGGGGCGAGCCGCCGCGTACTCGTCGAGCGGCACCGCGTCCGGAGCGAGCGCCAGCGCGGCGACCGAGAACCCGGCCTCCTCCAGAGCGCGGCGAGCCGGTGCCCACTCGGGGGTGCGCGTCCACGGCACCTGCAGGACCGTGCCCATGCTCACCCGGACGCTGCGCCGGTACAGGGGGTCCGCGCACCGCGGCGTCACGAGCACCGCGTCCGCGCCCATGCCGGCCGCGGCGCGGAAGACGGCGCCGACGTTGGTGTGGTCGACCAGGTCCTCCAGGATCACGACGAGGCGCGCGCCCTCCAGCAGCTCGGCCATCGGCCGCAGCGGCGGACGGTGCATCGAGGCGAGCGCTCCGCGGTGGAGGTGGAACCCGGTCAGCTCCTCGATCAGCGGATCCGGCGCCACGAAGACCGGCACCTCGGGATGACGCTCGAGCACCCCGGCCGCGTCCGGCAGCCGCTTCTCCTGCACCAGGACCGAGCGGGGACGGTGCCCGGCGTCGAGCGCCCGCTCGATCACCTTGGCCGACTCGGCGATGTACAGACCGCCCTCCGGCTCCAGCACCCGCCGCAGCGCCACGTCGGTGAGGCGGTGGTAGTCGGCGAGGAGCGGGTGGTCGAGGTCGGTGATGTGCACGATCGGCATCCCGGCAATCTAGGGCACGGCGCGGACTAAACTCGTCCAGGGGCCGCTCGAACGGCCCTCGAAGGAGGCGCGGATGGAGTCGAGTCCGACACCGGTCGCCGAGGGCCCCGAGGCGCTCGCGGTCGAGCAGGCCGTCGAACTCCTCAGCGGGCGCCGCATCGCCGCCGTCACCGGCGCGGGCATGAGCACCGACTCGGGCATCCCCGACTACCGCGGAGCCGGGGCACCGGTGCGCAGCCCGATGACCTACTCCCAGTTCGTCGCCGATCCCGACTACCGCCGCCGGTACTGGGCCGGCAGCCAGCTCGGCTGGCGCCGGTTCACCAGCACGCTCCCCAACGACGGCCACCGGGCCCTGGCCCGGCTCGAGGAGCGCGGCCTGCTCACGGGCGTCGTCACGCAGAACGTCGACGGCCTGCACGTCCGGGCCGGCTCGCGCCGCGTGGTGGATCTGCACGGCTCGGCGGACCGTGTGCGCTGCATGACCTGCGGCCAGTACTTCGCCCGCGACGCGGTGGCCGAGCGGATCGAGGCGCTCAACCCCTGGCTCGACGACCCCGACGTCTCCTCCCTCAACCCCGACGGCGACGCCGAGGTCCACGACGTCTCGGCGATGACCGTCCCCGAGTGCACGGTCTGCGGCGGGATCCTGAAGCCGGACATCGTCTTCTTCGGCGAGTTCATCCCGACCGAGCGGTTCGAGGAGGCGCGCGCCATCGTCGCGGGCGCCGACGCGCTGCTCGTGGCCGGCTCGTCGCTCGTGGTCAACTCCGGCATCCGCTTCCTCGAGATCGCCCGTCGCGCCCGGATGCCGATCGTGATCGTCAACCGCGGCACCACCAAGGGCGACTCGCGCGCGAGCATCAAGATCGACGGCGGCACCAGCGAGGTGCTCCGCGAGCTCGCCGAGCGCCTGCCCGCGCGCCGCACCGCCGCCCTCTGAGCTCCCGCCCGCTCCGCACCCGACCTCCCGAGAGGCCCCTGTGACCCAGCTCACCCTCGTCCGCCACGGCCAGACCGACTGGAACGCCGCCCGGCGCATCCAGGGCAGGAGCGACATCCCGCTCAATGCGACCGGGCGCGCCCAGGCGCGGGCGGCGGCGCGGCTGCTCGCCGACCGGCGCTTCGACGCGGTGGTCGCCAGTCCGCTGCAGCGCGCCTTCGACACCGGAGCGATCATCGCGCGCGGTCTCGGACTCGACGAGCCGCTGGCGGTGCCGGGCCTGGCCGAGCGCGCCTACGGCGAGGCGGAGGGGATGACCGGTCCCGAGCTCGCCGAGCGCTTCCCCGGAGGCATCGAGCGCGCGCCGATCCCCGGCTGCGAGACCCGCGCCGAGGTCGTCGAGCGGGCGACCGCCGCGCTGCTCGAGGTGGCCGAGCGCTTCCCCGACGCGTCCGTCGTCGTCGCCACGCACGGTGCGGTCATCGGCAGCCTGATCCGCGCGCTCAGCAGCGAGGACCTCCCCGTGCACGGCGTCTCGGTCGGCAACGGCTCCCGGCACGACTTCGCCATCGTCGACGGGGCACTGCGCATCGTCGGCGTCGACGACTCCGGCGACGTGGTCGTGGCGGACGTCGACCTCGACGACGTGCTCAGCCCGGCTCCGGGAGCCTGACGGCCCGCCTCCCGGAGGCGGTCCGATCGCCGGACCGCGTCAGCGCCGGCCGAGGTCCTGCAGGAGCCCGAAGAGCACCCGGGCGGAGTCGCGCCAGGAGAAGGCCGCGGCCCGCTCCCTCGCCCGGGCCGAGTGCGTCCGCCACACGGCGCCGTCCTCGAGCGACCGCACGCCGTCCGCGATGCCCTTCGCGCTCGACGGGTCGACGTACACGGCGGCGTCCTGGGCGATCTCGCGGAAGATCGGGATGTCGCTCACCACGACCGGCGTCCCGAGCGCCATCGCCTCGACCAGCGGGATCCCGAAGCCCTCGTCCCTGCTCGCCGTCACGAGAGCGGTCGCCCGCGCGAGCACCGCACGGTACTCCGCGTCCGGCGCCCCCTGGTGGAACACCAGCTTCGCGGTCGGCGCCAGGGCCCGGAGCGTCTCGACGGTCTCGTCGCTCGCCCGGCTCATCAGGTGCAGCTCGTAGTCGGGCAGCAGCCGCATCGCGCGCGCGAGCGTCTCGACGTTCTTGTAGGGCATGAACGAGCCCATGTAGACGAGCGAGCGCGCGGCCGACCGGTCGGGCAGCGATCCCGCCAGAGCGGCGCTCGCCTCGTCGGGCTCGGTCGCCGCGTTCGGGACGACGACCACCGGCCGGGTGGTGAGGCGGTGGGAGCGGATCAGGTCGCGGGTCGTCTCCGAGACGGTGACGACCGCGTCGGCGCGCTGGAGGAGCCTCCGCTGCGGCCACCAGGCGAGGTGGTAGAGCCGCCAGAGCGCGCGCACGGGAGCGGCCAGGTCGCGCGGCGGAGTGCGGTGGCGGTAGTAGATGAGGTCGTGCACGGTCAGGACGAGCCGGTAGCGGCGGCCGAGCGAGCCCATGGTCTGCATCGGCGAGAAGACCACGTCGGGCCGCAGCCGGTTCACCAGCAGCGCGACGAACGGCTCGAACGGGCTGGTCGGCCCGGTCACGCGCTCCCACGGGAGCGACGGGAGCATCGCGAGCTGGCGGCGGTCGCTGATCAGCATGGTCACGTCGTGCAGCTTCGCGAGCTCGCGGACGAGCTCCGCGGTGTAGCGGCTGATCCCGTCGTGCCGCTCGAGCCGGGTGTACCGGCAGTCGACGACGATCCTCATCGGTCGATCCCCTCCTCGAGGGCCGTCCGCAGCACGGCGGCGGCCTCGTCCGGCGTCTCGTAGTGGATCAGGTGGCCGACTCCGTCGATGACGTGCAGGCGGGCGTGCGGCAGCCTCTCGAGCAGGCGGTACTGCGCCGGGAGCGGAGTGATGTCGTCCTGCGCCGCGGCGATCAGCTGCGTCGGCACGCCGATCCGGGAGGCGTACTCGCCGACGTCGTGCGAGACGGAGGCGCGGAACGCCTCGAGGACCGTGTCGCGGGAGGCGAAGGCGCTGAAGTAGCGGTCGTGCTGGTCGTGCACGAAGCGTCGCAGCGCCGGCTCCTTCGTCTTCACCATCGCCAGGCTCATCACCCGCACGATCAGCGGGTCGCTGAGCAGGCGGCGTCCGAGGGGCCCCGGCAGGAGCGCGCCGAGCCTGTAGTAGAGGACGGCGAGCCTGGTCAGGACTCCGCGGGGACCCTGCAGGGCGGGCGCGCCGATCGGGTTGACCAGCACCAGGAGCGGAGCGGGCAGTCCGTCGGCGACGGCCGCGGCCGCGACGATCGAGCCGAAGGAGTGGCCGAGGACGGCCGCCTCGCCGCGGAGCCCCAGCGTGTCGAGGAAGGAGCCGAGCCAGGAGGCGTAGCCGTCCACGTCGTGCGGAAGGCGCGTCATCGGGGTCGAGGCGCCGAAGCCGGGCAGGTCGGGAGCGACGACCCGCACGTCCGCTCCCCCGGCGAGCAGACGGGCGATGACGGGCTCGAGGCCGTGGTGCTCGCCGCGGAACCCGTGCACCAGCACGAGGACGGTCGAGGCGTCCGGAGCGCCGTAGGTCCAGTAGGCGGTGCGGGATCCGGCGACGTCCACCGCGGCCTCGCGGACGGGGACACGGCCGAGATCGGAGGCGTAGGGGGAGGGAGTGGTCATCGCGTTCCTTATCGTAGGGAAAGCCCGTCGAAGATCTGGCCGCAACGCCTTGCGTGGCCTCGATCCGAGCCGGGAGCATGATCACGCGCTCGCAACACGGCGCACCGCCCACCCGTCTCGCGAGACGGTCATCCGCTCAGGCAGCAGCAGAAGGAGCACCGTGAGCTTCACGTCGCCGATCCAACTCCCCGGACTCGCCCTCGACCCCCAGTGGTACCGCCGGGCGGTGTTCTACGAGGTGATGATCCGGTCGTACTACGACTCCAACGGCGACGGCGCCGGCGACATCAACGGGCTCGCCTCCAAGCTCGACTACCTGCAGTGGCTCGGGATCGACGCCCTCTGGCTCCCGCCGTTCTACATGTCGCCTCTGCGCGACGGCGGCTACGACGTCTCCGACTTCAAGGCGATCCTCCCCGAGTTCGGCACGATGGAGGACTTCCGCGACCTCGTCCGGAAGGCCCACGAGCGCAACATGCGCATCGTGATGGACTTCCCGCTCAACCACACCAGCGACCAGCACGAGTGGTTCCAGCAGTCCCGGTCCGACCCCGAGGGCCCCTACGGCGACTTCTACGTCTGGAACGACACCGACGACAAGTGGCCGGACATCCGCATCATCTTCGTCGACACCGAGGACTCGAACTGGGCCTTCGACGCCGAGCGCCGCCAGTTCTACTTCCACCGCTTCTTCTCGCACCAGCCGGACCTCAACTTCGAGAACCCCGCCGTGCACGAGGCGATCCACGACGTGGTCAAGTTCTGGCTCGACCTCGGCGTCGACGGCATCCGGCTCGACGCGATCCCCTACCTCTACGAGTCCGACGAGGGCAACGGAGAGGGCGAGCCGCCCACCCACGAGTTCATCAAGAACCTCCGCACCATGGTCGACCGCGACTACCCCGGCCGCATCCTGATCGCCGAGGCGAACCAGTGGCCGCGAGAGGTCGCCGCGTTCTTCGGCACGGAGGAGGAGCCCGAGTGCCACATGGCGTTCGACTTCCCGGTCATGCCGCGCATCTTCTACTCCCTCCGCGCGCAGACGGCGAACGAGCTGAAGAAGGTGCTCTCCGAGACGTTCGACATCCCCAGCGGCGCCGCCTGGGGCGTGTTCCTCCGCAACCACGACGAGCTCACGCTCGAGATGGTGTCCGAGGAGTACCGCCAGGCCATGTACGGCTGGTACGCCTACGACCCGCGGATGCGCTCGAACATCGGCATCCGCCGCAGGCTCGCGCCGCTGCTGGACAACTCGCGTGCCGAGCTCGAGCTGATCAACGCCCTGCTCTTCTCCCTCGCCGGCAGCCCGTTCCTGTACTACGGCGACGAGATCGGCATGGGCGACAACATCTGGCTCAACGACCGCGACGCGTCGCGCACGCCGATGCAGTGGACGCCCGACCGCAACGCCGGCTTCTCGGCCGCCGACCCCGGCAAGCTCGTGCAGCCGATCGTCCAGTCGCTCGTCTACCACTACAACCAGGTCAACGTGGAGGCGCAGCTGGCGCAGTCCCGCTCCCTGCTGCACTGGATGCGGAACGTCCTGCACGTGCGCCGCGGCCACCCGGCGTTCGGCCTCGGGTCGATGCGCGTCCTCGAGACGGACCACGAGTCGGTGCTCGCCTTCGTGCGGGACTACGCCGGCTCGGGCTCCGAGATGGGCGACCAGCCCGAGGAGGTGCTCTGCGTCTTCAGCTTCAACCACAACCCGGTCTCGGTCACGATCACCGACCCGGAGAATCCCGGATCGACGCTGAGCGACCTGTTCGGCGGCGGCCGCTTCCCCGGATTCTCGGACGACGGCACGCTGACGATGACGCTCGGCACGCAGGGCTTCTTCTGGCTCCACGTCGCCAAGGCGCACGAGGCCCGCTGACCCGGCAGCACGCCGAGGGGCCTCCGGCCGATGTCGGAGGCCCCCTTTAGGCTGTCGGCGTGAGCACCACCGGAACGACCGAGACGCAGACCGAGCCGATGCTGTTCGACGACGCCGAGCGGGCGCTCGTCCCCTCCGATGGGGCGCGGTGGTTCGACCTGCTGGCCGTGTTCGACCTCGAGACCACCGGCATCGACGTCCGCACGAGCCGCATCGTCACCGCGCACGTCGGCGTGATCGACGCGGCGGGCGAGCCGATCGAGGGCACGACCTGGCTCGCCGATCCCGGGGTCGAGATCCCGGCCGGCGCCTCCGCCGTCCACGGGATCAGCACCGAGCACGCCCGCGCGCACGGCCGCCCCGCCGGCGAGGTCGTGGCCGAGATCTCCGAGGCGCTGCGCTCGCTCCTCGCCCGCGGCATCCCGGTCGTCGTCTACAACGCCCCCTACGACCTCTCGCTCCTCGCCCACGAGGCGCGCCGCTGGGGCGTGCCCGTGCTGCTCGACCCGAGCCCCGTCGTCGATCCGCTCGTGATCGACAAGGCGGTGGACCGCTACCGCAAGGGCAAGCGCACCCTGACCCTCGCCGCCGGGCACTACGGCGTCGCCCTCACCGAGGCGCACGACGCGGGCGCGGACGCGATCGCGGCGGGTCGGGTCGCCCAGGCGCTGGGCCGCGCCTTCGCCGACGAGCTCGGAGTCGGCGCGGAGGCCCTGCACGCGCTCCAGGTCGACTGGTGCCGCACCCAGGCCGAGTCCTTCCAGGAGTACATGCGCCGCGTCCGCGACGAGTCCTTCGTCGCCGACGGGGGCTGGCCGGTCCGCCACTGACCCCTCAGGTCAGCGTGCGCCCCTCGCGCAGGAGCGCCACGTACTCCGCGATCCGCCGCTCCCGCGTCGCCGCCCGCTTCAGCTGCGAGAGGCGGAAGAGGAACGCGAAGCGCTTCTGCCCGCCGACGGTCGCGAAGAAGGCCAGGGCCTGCGGATCCGCGTCGAGCGCCCGCTGGAAGTCGTCCGGCACCTCCGCACCGCGCTGCCGGTAGGCCGCGTCCCAGCGCCCGTCGGCGCGTGCCCGCTCGACCTCGGCCAGCCCGCCCGGCAGCATCCGGCCCTCCGCCAGCAGCCGTGCGACGTGATCGCGATTGACCTTGGACCACGGGCTAGCGCGACGCCGCGGGGTGAAGGCCTGGAGCTTGAACTGCTCGTCGAAGGCTCCCGCCTGACCGTCGATCCAGCCGTGGCAGAGCGCGATGTCGAGCGCCTCGGCGTAGGTGATCCCCGGATCCACGGCGGCCTTCTTCCGCAGCTTCAGCCGGACTCCGTCCGGGTCGGGCTCGCCGCGGAGGTAGGCGTCCCACTCTTCAGGAGTCGTGAACGGCAGGATCGGCTTGTCGGCGAAGGACACCATGCCGGGACGCTACCGCGCCGGCTCCCCGACGGCCACGGCCAGCCCGTCGGCGCAAGCCCTCGCTCCGCGGACCGCGGCGCTGTGGGATCGGGTGAGCACGTGTTCCCCCTCCCCCCTCTCGCAAGGAGAAGTCATGCCCACGATCCGCACGGTCACCGTCCTCGGCAGCGGAGTGCTCGGCTCCCAGATCGCCTTCCAGTCGGCCTTCCACGGCTTCGACGTCACCGTCTACGACCTCTTCGACGACGTCCTCGAGTCGGCGCGCGAGCGGCTCCGCGGTCTCGCGGGCGTCTACGAGTCGGTGCCCGGCGGCGTCGCCGGCGGACCGCAGGAGGCGCTCGACTCCCTCCGCCTCACCTCCGACCTCGCGGAGGCTGTCGCCGACGCCGACCTCGTGATCGAGGCCGTCCCCGAGGACCTGGGCCTGAAGCAGGAGCTGTACGGCCGCCTGGGTGCGCTCGCTCCCGAGCGCACGGTCTTCGCGACCAACTCGTCCACGCTGCTCCCCAGCGACCTGAAGGCCTCGACCGGCCGACCCGACCGGTTCCTCGCGCTGCACTACGCCAACCACGTCTGGGCGCAGAACACGGCCGAGATCATGGGGACGGCGGACACGGACCCCGCCGTGGTCGACGCCGTCGTGGAGTTCGCCGTCTCCAGCGGCCTCGAGCCCATCAGGCTGCAGAAGGAGAAGGCCGGCTACGTCCTGAACTCGCTGCTGGTGCCGCTCCTCAACGCCGCGTCGGGTCTGCTCATGGGCGGCTACGCCGACCACGAGACCATCGACAAGACCTGGAGGATCGGCACCGGCGCCCCGCTCGGACCCTTCCAGATCTTCGACGTCGTCGGTCTGCGGACCGCCTACAACATCGCCGCCGCGGCCCCGGACGAGGCCTCCCAGGCGTTCGCCGCCCACCTGAAGACGGAGTACGTCGATCGCGGCCGCCTCGGAACGGCCACCGGAGAGGGCTTCTACCGCTACTGAGGACCGCCCCGCGGGAACGACGAAGGGCCCCCGACCGTGAGGTCGAGGGCCCTTCGAGGAGTGCTACTTGCCGAAGTTCTTGTAGCGGCTGTTGAACTTCTCGACGCGGCCGGCCGAGTCCATGATGCGCTGCTTGCCCGTGTAGAACGGGTGCGAGGCGGAGGAGATCTCGACGTCGATGACGGGGTAGGTCACGCCGTCGAGCTCGATCGTCTTGCTGCTCTTCGCGGTCGAGCGGGTGAGGAAGGTCTCACCGGACGCGAGGTCGCGGAAGACGATCGCGGAGTACTCGGGGTGGATGTCGGTCTTCATGGTCGTGTCCTGTCGTCGATGGTCCTGAACCGCACCTGTCGTCGACGGGAACGGGTGGATGAGGGCGGGCGCACCGCGAACGGGCCCGAACCAGCTACCGAGAATACCAGACCGGCAGCGCGCGCAGAAGTCGCGCCGCGCCCGGACCCCGGAGCCGGGGTCAGCCGCGGGCGCGGGCCGAGAAGCGCCCGTTCTCGCGGGTGAGAGCGATGTCGAGCCCGAAGGTCTCGGCGAGCGTCGCCTCGGTCAGGGACTCGGCCAGCGGGCCCGCCGCCACCACCGCTCCGTCGCGGAGGAGCAGGGCGTGGGTGAAGCCGTCGGGGATCTCCTCGACGTGGTGGGTCACCATCACGATCGCGGGCGACGCCGGGTCCTTCGCGAAGCCGCCCAGCAGCTGGACGAGCTCCTCGCGGGCGCCGAGGTCGAGGCTCGCGGCCGGCTCGTCGAGCAGGAGCAGCTCGGGGTCGGTCATGATCGCGCGGGCGATCTGGACGCGCTTCTGCTCGCCGTCCGAGAGCGTCCCGAAGGTGCGCTCGGCGAGGTGCTCGAGCTTCCACTCGGACAGCACGCGGCGGGCGCGGCGCTCGTCGATCGCGTCGTAGCCCTCGTTCCAGCGGCCGGTGACGGCGTAGGCGGCGGTCATCACGACGTCGAGCACGCTCTCGCCGGCCGGGAGGCGGCGCGCCATCGCGGTCGAGGCGTAGCCGATGCGCGGGCGCAGCTCGAACACGTCGACCCGGCCGAGGGTCTCCTCGAGCAGGTGCGCGGCACCGGTCGAGGGGTAGTTCTGCGCGGCGGCGATCTGCAGGATCGAGGTCTTGCCCGCCCCGTTGGGGCCGAGGATCACCCAGCGCTCGTCCTCGGCCACGTCCCACGACACGTGGTCGAGGATCCGCTTGCCGTTCCGGACGAAGGACACATCGACGAACGAGACAACGCTGGGCATGGGAGCCATTCTAAAGGAGGCGGCCGGGAGGCTCAGACGAGCGAGTCGTAGATCGCCCGGGTGTCCCGCGCGATCTGCGTCCAGCTGAAGTGGCTCTGCGCGCGCTCGCGGCCCGCGGCGCCCATCCGCTTCGCCGTCTCCGGGTCGGCGACGACCTCGGCGAGGGCGGCGGCCAGGTCGGCGACGTAGCGCTCCGGGTCCACGGGGGTGCCGGTGCCGTCGGTGACCTGCTCGATCGGGACGAGACGGCCGGTCACGCCGTCGTCGACGACCTCCGGGATGCCGCCGGTCGCCGTCCCGACGACCGCCGCACCGCAGGCCATCGCCTCGAGGTTGACGATGCCGAGGGGCTCGTAGATCGAGGGGCAGACGAACGTGGTCGCGTTCGTCAGGACCGCGGAGAGCTGGTGGCGCGGCAGGTGCCGGTCGATCCAGACGACGCCGGTGCGCTCCTCCTGGAGGCTGCGGACGAGGGAGGTGACCTCGGCCATGATCTCGGGGGTGTCGGGGGCGCCCGCGCAGAGCACGAGCTGCACCTCGGGAGGCAGGGTCGCCGCGGCGCGGAGCAGGTAGGGCAGGCCCTTCTGCCGGGTGATGCGGCCGACGAAGACCACGGAGGGGCGCGAGGGGTCGATGCCCAGCTCGGCGAGGACGGCCTCGTCCTCGACTGGGTGCCAGGCGTCGAGGTCGATGCCGTTGTAGACCACGTGGACCTTCGCCGGGTCCAGGGCCGGGTAGGAGCGGAGGATGTCCTCGCGCATGCCGCCGGACACCGCGATCACGGCGTCGGCGTTCTCGTACGCCTCCCGCTCGATCCAGCTCGAGACGCGGTAGCCGCCGCCGAGCTGCTCGGCCTTCCACGGACGCAGCGGCTCGAGGCTGTGCGCCGAGACCACGTGCGGGATGCCGTGCAGGAGCTGGGCGAGACGCCCCGCGGCGTTGGCGTACCAGGTGTGGGAGTGGACCAGGTCGGCCCCCGCCGCGTCCTGCGCGATCTGCAGGTCGACCCCGAGGGTCTGCAGCGCGCCGTTCGCCTCGGCGAGCTCCGCGGGGACGGAGTACGCGAACGTGCCCTCCTCCTCGCGCGGCGCGCCGAAGCAGCGCACCACGACCTCCAGGTCGCTGCGCAGCGCCTTGGTGAGCTCGGCCACGTGGACACCGGCTCCCCCGTACACCTCGGGCGGGTATTCCTTGGTCAGCAGATCGACTCGCACCCCCGAACCGTAGTACAGGGCGCTCCCCCGGCGACAGCCGGGGTCCACGGGGAAGCCCGAGCCCCTACTGTGGTGCCATGCAGTCAAAGAAGATCTTCGGCATCGTCCTCGCCGGCGGCGAGGGAAAGCGCCTCATGCCCCTCACGGCGGACCGGGCCAAGCCCGCGGTGCCGTTCGGCGGGCAGTACCGGCTGATCGACTTCGCGCTGTCCAACCTGATCAACTCCGGTCTCACTCAGATCGTCGTGCTGACGCAGTACAAGTCGCACTCGCTCGACCGCCACGTCTCGCAGACCTGGCGCCTCTCCGGGCTCCTGAACTCCTACGTCGCCTCGGTCCCCGCGCAGCAGCGCCTGGGCAAGCGCTGGTTCAGCGGCTCGGCCGACGCGATCCTGCAGAGCCTCAACCTGATCCGCGACGAGAAGCCCGACATCGTCGTCGTGGTCGGCGCCGACCACGTCTACCGCATGGACTTCTCGCAGATGATCGACGCGCACATCACGTCCGGTGCGAAGGCGACCGTCGCGGCCATCCGCCAGCCGATCGAGCTCGCGGACCAGTTCGGCGTCATCCAGCTCGCCGGTGACGAGGCGGGCGACGGCATCGTCCCGACGATGATCTCCGAGTTCCTCGAGAAGCCCAAGGACGCCGTCGGCCTGGCCGACTCCCCGCACGAGGTCCTCGCCTCCATGGGCAACTACGTCTTCGACGCGGACGCCCTGATCGACGCGGTCATCCGCGACGGCGAGTCCTCCACGTCGGACCACGACATGGGCGGCGACATCATCCCCGACTTCGTCGCGCGCGGCGAGGCCGGCGTCTACGACCTCAAGCTCAACGACGTCCCCGGCTCGACCGACCGCGACCGCTACTACTGGCGGGACGTCGGCACCATCGACTCCTTCTTCGAGGCCCACCAGGACCTCATCTCGGCGCTGCCGGTCTTCAACCTCTACAACCAGCAGTGGCCGATCTTCTCGTCGCAGCTGAACTCCCCTCCGGCCAAGATCGTCCGCGACGGCAAGGGCAACATGGGATCGACGGTCGACTCGGTCGTCTCGCTCGGCACCGTGATCTCGGGCGCGCACATCGAGCGCAGCGTCGTCGGGCCCTGGACGGTCATCGAGTCGAACGCGACGGTCACCGACTCGGTGGTCTTCGACAAGGTCCGCATCGGCCCGGACGCGCTGGTCGTCCGCGCTATCCTCGACAAGGACGTCGTCGTCGAGCCCGGTGCTCGAGTCGGCGTGGACCACGACCGCGATCGCGAGCGCGGGTTCACCGTCACCGAGTCGGGCATCACCGTCGTCGGCAAGGGCGTCGTCGTCCACCCGTAGCACCCCCGCGGGTCGAGCTCTGCGCCCCGGCGCGCCCACCCGACCGATCGGACCGGCCCATGAGTGAGCGTCCTGCGACGCCTGCCCGCTTCCTCGTCGTCCTCGACGCGGACTCCACCCTCCTCCAGGACGAGGTGATCGAGCTCCTCGCGGTGCACGCCGGCTCCGAGGAGCGCGTCGCCGCCGTCACGGAGCGGGCGATGCGCGGCGAGCTCGACTTCGGCGAGAGCCTCCGCGAGCGGGTCGCCACTCTCGCCGGGGTCCCGGAGTCGGTGCTCCCCGATGTGAGCTCAGGCGTCCGCGTCACGCCCGGCGCCGCCGAGCTCGTGGCCGGCGTCCACGCCGCCGGCGGCCGCATCGGTGTGGTGTCCGGAGGGTTCCACGAGGTCCTCGACCCGGTCGCCGGTGCGCTCGGCCTCGACTTCGTCCGGGCCAACCGCCTCTGCTGCGGGGACGGCCTGCTGACCGGAGCGGTCGACGGGGCGGTAATCGACGCCGCGGCCAAGGCGGAGGCGCTCCGAGAGTGGGCGGCGGTCTCGGGCGTCCCGCCGCAGCGCACGATCGCCGTCGGCGACGGTGCGAACGACCTGGAGATGATGGCGGTCGCCTCCCTCGCGGTCGCCTTCAACGCCAAGCCCCTGGTGCGCGAGCGCGCCGACCTCGTCGTCGGCGGCCTCGACCTGTCGCAGCTGCTGCCCGTCCTCGGCCTCCGCGGCTGAGGCCCGCCTCCCCCGGCCTCAGGAAGGTCAGCGGCCCGCGATCGCGACGAGTCCGGCGCAGCCGAGCGCCAGCGCCCAGCTGACGAGCGAGCCCACCAGGAAGTACTCCGCCTTCTCGCCGCTGCCGCCGTCGCGGGAGATCTCGGGGAAGCGCACGATCCCCTTGGCCGCGAGCACGGCACCGGCGAGGCCGATCGCTCCGGCGAGCGTGAGACCGGCGATCAGCAGCCGCTCCAGCGGTCCGATCGTGCGCCCGCCCTGGAGGTCCGGCAGGCGGGCGTCGGCCGGCTCCCGACGCGCGAACCGCACGCTCCAGCGCGGACGCGGCGCGGGCTCGGCCTGCGGGAGCTCGCGGAACAGCGCCGCCCGCACGATCACGTTGCCGCTCTCCAGCAGGAAGAGCCCGGCTCCGACCGCCGGAGCGAGCTGCTCGATCGGAGGGAGCGTGCTCGCGACGATGGTCGGCGCGAGCGGCCCCGTCGGGACGCCGACGGCGCGGTCGACAGCGGTCAGCACCAGGACCGCCGCGACGAGGGCGACGGCCGGACGCAGACCCCCGGGCGGCCGCGCGTTCTCGACGGTCGTGGTCGTCAGCAGCCAGGCTCCGGCCAGGACGACGACGATCGCCGCACCGAGCGGCGGGGCTCCGACGAGGAGCGCTGCGGTCACGGCTGCGGCGGCGAGCACGGGGATCGCGAGGAGGGCCGCACGGCGGCGGAGGTGCGTGCGCGCGAGGTCGCCGAGGCCGATCACGGCGAGCAGCAGCGCCGTCAGCACGTCTCCTCCAGCAGGCGCGCGCCGGCGAGGAGGGCGCCCGCTCCCGCGCGCCGCAGCGCCTGCGAGACGGCGGGCTGCGAGATCGACTCCTGCTCGCCCAGCTCCTTCTGCGACGCTCCGCGCAGGCTCCCCAGCACGAGTCGGCGATCGCGCGCGCTGAGCGCTCCGACCAGCGCGTCGCGGGAGAGGAGGTAGGCGTTGACGGCCGCCTCGCCGGAGTCCCCGTCGGCGTCCCCGGCGACGAACCATCCGCGGGCCGTGGGCACGGCACCGTCCTCGAGCGCGTGGGCGCGATCGATGGCCTCGCGCGCGCGCCACCAGCCGGACCCGTCCTCGAGGTCCCCGGCGATTCCCGACCCGACCACCCGCACCTCGCCCAGGCCGATGCCCGCGCGGCAGTCGACGCCGGCCGGGAGCGAGAGGCGCGCCTGCAGCGTCGCCCGGAGCGCGGCGTGGACGGAGGGGTAGATCGCCTGGAACTCGTCGCCGACCGTCGGGTGCAGGGGCTGGATCGCCGGGACCGCGGCCTCCACCTCGGCGAAGCCCCGCTCGATCTCGCGCTGAGCACCCGCCCGGTCGACGAGGGAGCGGGAGGTCACCAGGTCCAGGAGCACGGCGACGACATCGGAGGAGGTCATCGCATAAGCCTAGAGCTTATATCCGTCGGATATAAGCCCAAGGCTTATCGGTCAGTGGCCCATCCCGAGGCCGCCGTCGACCGGGATCACGGCACCCGAGATGTACGCCGCCTCGTCGCCGGCCAGCCAGCGCGTGACCTTCGCGACCTCGGCAGCGGTGCCGTAGCGGGCGAGCGGGATGCTCTTCCGGTACTCCGCCTGCTGCTCCGGCGAGAGCTCCGCGGTCATGTCGGTCTCGATGAAGCCGGGAGCGACGACATTGGCGGTGATGTTGCGGGCGCCGAGCTCGCGGGTCAGCGAGCGGGCGAAGCCCACGAGGGCGGCCTTCGACGAGGAGTAGTTGATCTGGCCCGGCGACCCGTAGAGGCCGACCACGCTGGAGATGAGGACGACGCGGCCGAAGCGCTGCTTGAGCATCCCCTTCGATGCGCGCTTGACGACGCGGAACGCCCCGGTGAGGTTCGTGTCGACGACGGACGTGAAGTCCTCCTCCGTCATGCGCAGCAGCAGGGTGTCGCGGGTGATGCCCGCGTTCGCCACCAGGATCTCGACCGGGCCCAGCTCGGCCTCGACCTGCGTGAACGCGGCGTCGATGGAGGCGGCGTCGGTCACGTCCGCGACGACGGTGAGGGAGCCCTCCGGACCGGAGCCCGAGCGCGCGGTCACGGCGACCCGGTGACCGGCGGCCACGAACTCCCGGGCGATGGCGAAGCCGATCCCCCGGTTGCCCCCGGTGACGAGGACGGTGCGCGGCGTGGTCATGGTGTCCCTCCTGCCGGCGCTCGTGCGGCGCCGGGCGACCCGTACATCCTAGAGGCGCGTCGCGCAACAGATTCCGGGATGAGGCCCTCCCGGCCTGCACCCGCCCGCCGCGACGTAGGCTTGCAGGGCTGTGAAACCACGCGAGACACTCACCTCCCTACCGCCGTCGCCGAGCGCCGAGCGGCGCTCCCGCGCGATCAAGTACTCGATCGCCATGGGCATCAGGATGCTCTGCGTGGATCCTCGGGTTCCGCCACTCGATCGCGAACGTCGCCGTCCGCGGGCAGCCCGCTCGGGAGCAGGTGTGCGCGTCGGGGACCCGGCCGAG
>NZ_PSVQ01000070.1:0-3791 GCF_002932395.1 Rathayibacter sp. AY1D9 | reverse complement strand
GCCCGTGCGGACTTGAGCAGCGAGTTGCGCTGGCGCAGCACCCGCTCGTAGTCGGCCTGGACGGCGCTCATCCGCGGGGAGCGGAGGATCACCAGCTGGTCGAGGAAGCGGCGGCGGGCCGACGGGTCGCCGCGGATGAGGAGGAGGTCCTCCGGCGCGAAGAGGACGCTGGAGAAGAAGCGGGGGAGCTCGCGCGGCTTGATCCCGCCGCGGTTGATCTGCGCGCGGTTGGGGGAGGAGCGGTTGATCTGCACCTCGGCCAGCAGGTCGCGCTCGCCGTTGCGGAGGCGGGCGCGCACCACGGCGCTGTCCCGGCCGGCGCGGATGAGCGCCTGGTCGCTCGACACGCGGTGCGAGCCCAGGGTGGAGAGGTAGCCGAGAGATTCGACGAGGTTCGTCTTGCCCTGGCCGTTGCGGCCGACGAAGAGGTTCGGTCCGGGCACGAGCTCGACATCGACCGACTCGTAGTTCCGGAAGTCGCTGAGCGCCAGCTGCGTCACCTGCACGTCGCGCTCCTCTCCTCCACCCGTCGTCGCGGGCCTTCCCTGCACCCCTGCGGGCTCCTCGCCCGTCCCGATCGGCCGATCCACCCGCTCCGGCGCCTGCGATCCGCTCTCCCAGCGCCGGCCAGGCCCTCGCCTCGAGCCTCGATACGCCCCTCCGGGGCTACTCGACCAGCATGCTGGCAAGACCATCCGTCGGGCTGGTCTCCATGCGCCGTCGCGGGGCCACTCGACCAGCATGATCGGCGGCGCCCCGTCCCTGCCCGTGAAGGCGGCCGCAGGCTCGCCGCCCGACGCCGGTAGCAGGGTGGAGGCGGCCGGAGGCCCGCCGCCTCCGTGAGAGCATCCCTGCCTCACGGGGGCGGCGGGCCGCAGTCCGCCGTCCGTCACCGGCTCTACGGAACGCGCCCCCCTCGGGAAGCCGACCGCCGTGAGGACTGCCGGAGGCAGTCCTCACCAGCCCACTCAGTCGACGGCCTTGACGGAGTGCCCGCCGAACTGGTTGCGGAGCGCTGCGACGGCCTTCATCGCGGGGGAGTCCTCCTGGCGGGAGACGAAGCGGGCGAAGATCGAGGCGCTGATCGTGGGCACCGGGACGGCGTTGTTGATGGCCTCCTCGATGGTCCAGCGGCCCTCGCCCGAGTCCTGCACGTAGCCCTCGATGTTCTTGAAGTCCGGATCCTGCTCGAGGGCGCGGACGAGGAGCTCGAGCAGCCAGGAGCGCACGACCGTGCCGCGCTGCCAGGCCTTGAAGGTGCCGGTGACGTCCTTGATGATGTCGCTGCGGGTCTCGAGCAGCTCGTAGCCCTCGGCGAACGCCTGCATCAGGGCGTACTCGATGCCGTTGTGGACCATCTTCGCGTAGTGGCCGGCGCCGACCTCGCCGACGTGGACGAAGCCCTCCTCGCGGGGGCCCTCGGGGCGCAGCGCGTCGAAGACGGGCATGGCGTACTCGACGAGCTCCTTCGGGCCGCCGACCATCAGGCCGTAGCCGTTCTGGAGTCCCCAGACGCCGCCGGAGACGCCCGCGTCGATGTAGTGGATGCCCTTGGGCTTCAGCAGCGCGTCGTGCTTGAAGTCCTCGGTGAAGCGGGAGTTGCCGCCGTCGATGACGAGGTCGCCCTCGCTGAGCTTCTCCGACAGGTCCTTGACGACCGCGTCGGTGATCTCGCCGGCCGGCACCATCACCCAGACGATGCGGGGCGAGGGGAGTGCGGCGATCATCTCGTCGAGAGAGGCCGCGTCCGAGACGTCGGGATTGCGGTCGTAGCCGGTGACCTCGAGCCCCTTGGAGCGGAGGCGGGAGCGCATGTTGTCGCCCATCTTGCCGAGGCCGACGAGTCCGATGTGCATGGTGAACCTTCCTGGATTCGTTGTCCGGCGGGCGGGCGCTCGTCGGGAGCGGGGCGGTCGCGGCTCTGCGATCCGGGGAGTGGTCAGCGCAGCAGCAGGTTGGGCTGGAGCAGGTAGCGGTAGCTGTCGCTGCCGGGCTGCTCCCGCGAGGTCTGCGCGGTGATCAGGACGGGGCCGGGCTTGTTGGGGTTCTCGGTCTTCGTGAACGCGATGCGCACGAACTCCGAGTGGACGGCGGCGAGGCCGTCGAGCAGGAACTGCGGCTTGAGCGAGACGACCACGTCGTCGCCGGTCACGATCGCGTCGATGCTCTCGGACGCCTGCGCCTGCTCGGAGCCGATGGCCTCGAGGGTGAGGCCGTCGCTGCTGAAGCTGAAGCGGAGGGCCGCCTCGCGCTCGAGCACGAGCGAGACGCGGCGGGTGGCCTCGATGAGGTCGCTGGTCGACATGACCGCGTAGTTCTCGACGGAGGCGGGGAAGAGGCGCTTCACGGGCGGGAAGTTGCCCTTGATCAGCAGCGAGGTGACGGTCTTGCGGTCCGCGGTGAAGGCGATCAGCTCGCGCTCGTCGCGGTTGGTGATCGCGACGGAGACGGTGCCGGAGTGGCCGAAGGTCTTGCCGACCTCCTGCAGCGTGCGCGCGGGCACGAGGGCGGTGAGCGGCTGGGTGGGCGCGGGGTTGTCCCCGTTGTCCCAGTCGATCTCGCGGACGGCCACGCGGTAGCGATCCGTCGCGACGAGGCCGATCGTGTTCTCGGTGATCTCGAGCTGCACGCCGGTGATGACGGGGGTCACGTCGTCGCGGGAGGCGGCGACCGCCACCTGCGAGACGGCGGCCGCGAAGGCGTCGGCCGGGACGAGGCCGGTGGAGGCGTCGATCTCGGGGATGCTCGGGTACTCCTCCACGGGCATCTGCAGGAGCGTGAAGTGCGCCGAGCCGGCCGAGACCGAGACGCGCGACTCCTCCGTGGCGATGCGCACGGGAGCGTTGGGGAGGCGGTTCGCGATGTCAGCGAGCAGACGGCCCGAGACGAGCACGGTCCCCGTCTCCTCCACGTCGGCCGCGATCTGCGTCTGCGCGGACACCTCGTAGTCGAAGGAGGACAGCGTCAGACCCTCGGAGGTCGCCTCGATGAGGACTCCGGAGAGGATCGGCAGGGTCGTGCGCTGCGGAAGCAGCTTGACCGCGAAGGACACCGCCTCGCTGAAGACATCGCGGTTGGCTTGGAACCTCACGAGTACACCCCTGACGAGTCGCGGACGAAGACCGTCGCCCATCGTACCCGCCGGGCTCGACGAGCTCGGAAGGGGGTGGACCGCCGAGCACTCCCGAGCCGCTGTGGAGAGGTTGCCGGTCGAGGCTTCATTAAAGAGAGAACTGCGTTAACAGTGTTAACACGTGTGGAAACTGTGGAAAACGCTTCGGACCCCTACTCCTGGGTGGGATCGGAGGGACCCGCCCCTGTGGAGGGAGTGTGAGCGGGCCCGTGGACGCCCTGTGGAGCGATCCGAGCCGACCGGTCGCCCTCCACAGGCGGGCTCTCCCGGCGCACAGTCCCGAGGCGGTTGTCCACAGTTATCCACAGGTTCCTCACACTGTGGAAATCGGCCCTCCGAGGCGCGCGAGGCGGCGTGTCCGAGGCCCGCGCAGTGGGTCGAGGAGTCCGTCGACGACGTCTCCGGGTCACGACGGAGACCGTCGAACGCGGCTCGCGCCGTCCGAGCGGCGCGGAAGACGATGCGCGCTCCCTCTCCCCTGCGCTGCTCTCCTGGCCGTCGCTCGGCGGATCGACACCGTCCGATCGCACGCCGGCCGCTCATCCGCTCACCCGGACCCCTTGAGCACGTGCGGTTCATGCTGGTCGAGTAGCCCCAGCGAGCCGTATCGAGACCCCCGCCAGCGCCTTCGCCCGATCTCGACGCGCGCCGACACCGA
>NZ_PSVQ01000069.1:2839-4428 GCF_002932395.1 Rathayibacter sp. AY1D9 | reverse complement strand
CCCGAGGGCACATGGTCAAATCTGGGTTACACGCCGTGCGTGTATTCAATTGTTCCGCTCCTCCCGAAGGAGGATGCGGGGTGCCCGTCTTCTGGGAACCACAAAGTGGACGCAAGCAATCTCTGGCCACTCCTACCAGCCTTTACAACGGTATGAGTGTAGTGATTATCAAGTTATCGGCTTATTAGTACCGGTCAGCTCCGACAGTCTTTAGTCCTGTCTTCCACATCCGGCCTATCAACCCAGTCGTCTGGCTGGGAGCCTCTCCCCCGAAGGGATGGAAATCTCATCTCGAAGCCGGCTTCCCGCTTAGATGCTTTCAGCGGTTATCCGTTCCGAACGTAGCTAATCAGCGGTGCTCCTGGCGGAACAACTGACACACCAGAGGTTCGTCCATCCCGGTCCTCTCGTACTAGGGATAGATCTTCTCAAATTTCCTGCGCGCGCAGCGGATAGGGACCGAACTGTCTCACGACGTTCTAAACCCAGCTCGCGTACCGCTTTAATGGGCGAACAGCCCAACCCTTGGGACCTACTCCAGCCCCAGGATGCGACGAGCCGACATCGAGGTGCCAAACCATGCCGTCGATATGGACTCTTGGGCAAGATCAGCCTGTTATCCCCGAGGTACCTTTTATCCGTTGAGCGACAGCGCTTCCACAAGCCACTGCCGGATCACTAGTCCCGACTTTCGTCCCTGCTCGACTTGTCAGTCTCACAGTCAAGCTCCCTTGTGCACTTACACTCGCCACCTGATTGCCAACCAGGTTGAGGGAACCTTTGGGCGCCTCCGTTACTCTTTGGGAGGCAACCGCCCCAGTTAAACTACCCATCAGGCACTGTCCCTGAACCCGATTAGGGTCCGAAGTTAGATATCCAGAGTGACCAGAGTGGTATTTCAACAATGACTCCACGAACACTAGCGTGCCCGCTTCAACGTCTCCCACCTATCCTACACAAGCCACACCGAACACCAATACCAAACTATAGTAAAGGTCACGGGGTCTTTCCGTCCTGCTGCGCGTAACGAGCATCTTTACTCGTAATGCAATTTCGCCGAGTTCGCGGTTGAGACAGCTGGGAAGTCGTTACGCCATTCGTGCAGGTCGGAACTTACCCGACAAGGAATTTCGCTACCTTAGGATGGTTATAGTTACCACCGCCGTTTACTGGGGCTTAAATTCTCAGCTTCGCCTTGCGGCTAACCGTTCCTCTTAACCTTCCAGCACCGGGCAGGCGTCAGTCCGTATACATCGTCTTGCGACTTAGCACGGACCTGTGTTTTTAGTAAACAGTCGCTTCCCACTGGTCTCTGCGGCCATCGAACGCTCCCGGAGCAAGTCCGTTCACGCCTCAGGCCCCCCTTCTCCCGAAGTTACGGGGGCATTTTGCCGAGTTCCTTAACCACGATTCTCTCGATCTCCTTAGTATTCTCTACCTGACCACCTGAGTCGGTTTGGGGTACGGGCAGCTAGAACCTCGCGTCGATGCTTTTCTTGGCAGCATAGGATCACCGATTTCGACTTGCGTCTACCCATCAGATCTCAGGCTATATGAACGACGGATTTGCCTATCGTTCGCCCTACGTC
>NZ_PSVQ01000069.1:1618-2743 GCF_002932395.1 Rathayibacter sp. AY1D9 | reverse complement strand
GCAACGCTGCACCTAAATGCATTTCGGAGAGAACCAGCTATCACGAAGTTTGATTGGCCTTTCACCCCTATCCACAGCTCATCCCCTCCATTTTCAACTGAAGTGGGTTCGGTCCTCCACGACGTCTTACCGTCGCTTCAACCTGGCCATGGATAGATCACTTCGCTTCGGGTCTAGACCCTGCGACTGAATCGCCCTATTCGGACTCGCTTTCGCTACGGCTGCCCCACACGGGTTAACCTCGCCACAGAGCACTAACTCGCAGGCTCATTCTTCAAAAGGCACGCCGTCACCCCTACAAGGAGGCTCCGACGGTTTGTAAGCAAACGGTTTCAGGTACTATTTCACTCCCCTCCCGGGGTACTTTTCACCTTTCCCTCACGGTACTTGTCCGCTATCGGTCATCTGGGAGTATTTAGGCTTATCAGGTGGTCCTGACAGATTCACACGGGATTTCTCGGGCCCCGTGCTACTTGGGATACTCTTCACGCCATAACACCATTTCGACTACGGGGCTCGCACCCGCTCTGGCCAGGCGTTCAAACCTGTTCGTCTATGATGCGCTGTAACGTTCACCGGCCGGCAGACCGGAACGAAAAGTCCCACAACCCCGGCCATGCAACCCCTGCCGGGTATCACACATGACTCGGTTTAGCCTCTTCCGCGTTCGCTCGCCACTACTGACGGAATCACTGTTGTTTTCTCTTCCTGTGGGTACTGAGATGTTTCACTTCCCCACGTTCCCTCTACCCGCCCTATATATTCAGGCGGGAGTCACCAGGTCACCACAAGGGGCCTGGCGGGGTTTCCCCATTCGGAAATCCTCGGATCACAGCTCGTTTATCAGCTCCCCGAGGCTTATCGCAGATTACGACGTCCTTCTTCGGCTCCAGATGCCAAGGCATTCACCGTTTGCTCTTATGAACTTGCTAATCACATGAGTTAAGAAACTACAACTCGAAAAGTTGCAGATCCAATGATTTGCATGACCGCAGCCCGAAAGCCGCGCCATGCGAATCTTGTCGATCCACGACCGAAGCCGTGAATCTAAGATGCTCGCGTCCACTGTGTAGTTCTCAAAATACGGGCGGTATCCCTCTCCCACACACCCAGGCGTGAGAAAAA
>NZ_PSVQ01000069.1:0-1520 GCF_002932395.1 Rathayibacter sp. AY1D9 | reverse complement strand
TCAATCCGAACTGAGACCGGCTTTTTGGGATTCGCTCCACCTTACGGTATCGCAGCCCTTTGTACCGGCCATTGTAGCATGCGTGAAGCCCAAGACATAAGGGGCATGATGATTTGACGTCATCCCCACCTTCCTCCGAGTTGACCCCGGCAGTCTCCTATGAGTTCCCACCATGACGTGCTGGCAACATAGAACGAGGGTTGCGCTCGTTGCGGGACTTAACCCAACATCTCACGACACGAGCTGACGACAACCATGCACCACCTGTATACCGACCTTGCGGGGCAACCATTTCTGGAAGTTTCCGGTATATGTCAAGCCTTGGTAAGGTTCTTCGCGTTGCATCGAATTAATCCGCATGCTCCGCCGCTTGTGCGGGCCCCCGTCAATTCCTTTGAGTTTTAGCCTTGCGGCCGTACTCCCCAGGCGGGGAACTTAATGCGTTAGCTGCGACACGGAGACCGTGGAAAGGTCCCCACATCTAGTTCCCAACGTTTACGGCGTGGACTACCAGGGTATCTAATCCTGTTCGCTCCCCACGCTTTCGCTCCTCAGCGTCAGTAACGGCCCAGAGAACTGCCTTCGCCATCGGTGTTCCTCCTGATATCTGCGCATTCCACCGCTACACCAGGAATTCCATTCTCCCCTACCGCACTCTAGTCTGCCCGTACCCACTGCAGGCCCGAGGTTGAGCCTCGGGTTTTCACAGCAGACGCGACAAACCGCCTACGAGCTCTTTACGCCCAATAATTCCGGACAACGCTTGCACCCTACGTATTACCGCGGCTGCTGGCACGTAGTTAGCCGGTGCTTTTTCTGCAGGTACCGTCAAGCCGAAGCCCTTCTTCCCTACTAAAAGAGGTTTACAACCCGAAGGCCGTCATCCCCCACGCGGCGTTGCTGCATCAGGCTTTCGCCCATTGTGCAATATTCCCCACTGCTGCCTCCCGTAGGAGTCTGGGCCGTGTCTCAGTCCCAGTGTGGCCGGTCACCCTCTCAGGCCGGCTACCCGTCGTCGCCTTGGTGAGCCATTACCTCACCAACTAGCTGATAGGCCGCGAGTCCATCCTTGACCGAAAAACTTTCCACCCGCACCCGATGCCGGGGCAGGTCGTATCCGGTATTAGACGCCGTTTCCAGCGCTTATCCCAGAGTCAAGGGCAGGTTACTCACGTGTTACTCACCCGTTCGCCACTAATCCACCCAGCAAGCTGGGCTTCATCGTTCGACTTGCATGTGTTAAGCACGCCGCCAGCGTTCGTCCTGAGCCAGGATCAAACTCTCCGTAAAAAAATTACGACCCCCAACCCCGAAGAGAAGGAGAGTCAAGTTTGACCTCTAGCAAATAAGACATCTCTCCGACCCGAAAGCCGGAAGCTGACATCAATTTCCAAAGGAATCCCAACCCGATCCGAAGATCAAGGCCGGGGTATAAAATTGGCATTGAACATAGTGCACGCTGTTGAGTTCTCAAGAATCGGACACATCCCGCCTCCACACCAGAACGGTGCTTCACAACG
>NZ_PSVQ01000068.1:0-4618 GCF_002932395.1 Rathayibacter sp. AY1D9 | reverse complement strand
CCTCCCCTCCCGCTCCTGCTCCGCCCCTCCGGAGGACCCATGATCCTGCTCCGCCTCGCCTCCGCCTACGCGAAGCCCTACGCGCGCTGGGTGGCCGCCGTCGTCGTGCTGCAGCTCGTCGCGACGCTCGCCGCGCTCTACCTGCCGAGCCTCAACGCCGAGATCATCGACCAGGGCATCGGCCGCGGCGACACCGACTTCATCTGGGGAACCGGCATGACCATGCTCGGCGTCTGCGTCGTGCAGGTCGCCGCGGCGATCGGAGCCGTCTACTTCGGCGCCCGCACCGCCATGTCCGTCGGCCGCGACCTGCGCCGCGACGTCTACCGCCGCGTCGACTCGCTCAGCGGGCTCGAGGTCGGCGGCTTCGGCACGGCCACCCTGATCACCCGCGGCACGAACGACGTGCAGCAGGTGCAGATGCTCGTGCTGATGACCCTCAACTTCATGGTCTCCGCGCCGATCATGTGCGTCGGCGGCATCGTCTTCGCCCTGCGCGAGGACGCCGGCCTCTCCTGGCTGGTCTGGGTGTCGGTGCCGCTGCTGTTCGTCGTGGTCGGCTTCCTGGTGTTCCTGCTGCTGCCGCTGTTCCGCCTCATGCAGGACCGGATCGACGGGATCAACAGCGTGCTCCGCGAGCAGATCACGGGCATCCGCGTGGTGCGCGCCTTCGTGCGCGAGCCGTTCGAGTCCGAGCGGTACCGCAAGGCCAACGCGGCGATCACCGAGGTGTCGATCAAGGTCGGCAACATCTTCGTGCTGATGTTCCCCGCGATCATGATGATCCTGCACCTGGCCACCGCGGCCGTGCTGTGGTTCGGCGGGCAGCGGGTCGACGCCGGTCAGATGCAGGTGGGCTCGCTCACCGCGTTCCTGCAGTACCTCCTCCAGATCCTCACCGCCGTGATGATGGGCGTCTTCATGGTGATGATGATCCCCCGCGCGGTCGTCTGCGCCGAGCGGATCCAGCAGGTGCTCGACGCCCGCACCAGCCTCACCACGCCCGAGGGCGGAGTCCCGACGCCCGCGCGCGGCCGCGTCGAGTTCTCCGGGGTCGTCTTCGGCTACCCGGGCGCCGAGCGCCCCGTGCTCTCGGGCATCGACATCGTCGCGGAGCCGGGCCGCACCACGGCCGTCGTCGGCTCCACCGGCGCCGGCAAGACGACCCTGCTCGGCCTCGTGCCGCGCCTGTTCGACCCGCAGGAGGGCACCGTCACGATCGACGGCGTGCCCGTCTCCTCCCTCGACCGGGCGCAGCTCGCCGAGGTGATCGGGCTCGTGCCCCAGCGCCCCTACCTCTTCTCGGGGACGATCGCCTCGAACCTGCGCTTCGGCCGCCCCGACGCGACGGACGCCGAGCTGTGGGAGGCGCTGCGCATCGCCCAGGGCGAGGACTTCGTGCGGAGCAAGGAGCACGGGCTCGACGAGCCGGTCTCGCAGGGCGGCACCAACGTCTCCGGCGGGCAGCGCCAGCGGCTCTGCATCGCGCGGGCCCTCGTCGCGAAGCCGCGGGTCTACCTGTTCGACGACTCGTTCTCGGCGCTCGACGTCGCGACCGATGCGCGGCTGCGGGAGTCGCTGGCCGACGCCACCACCGACGCGACCGTGATCATCGTGGCCCAGCGGGTGTCGACCATCCGCCACGCCGACCAGATCGTCGTGCTCGACGCGGGCCGCGTCGTCGGCCGCGGCACGCACGACGAGCTCCTCGAGACGAACGCGACCTACCGCGAGATCGTCGAATCCCAGCTGAGCGTCGAAGGAGTGTCCTGAGATGGCGCGCACACGCGACACCACCGCCCCCGAGGAGACGACGTCCCCCGAGCCCGAGTTCGAGCCCGGCGAGGGTGACGGCGGCATGTTCGGGGACGGGCCGCCCGCCCGCAAGGCGCAGAACTTCTGGCCCTCGGCCAAGCGCCTCTTCTCGCTGCTCGGCCCCGAGCGCGCCCGGATGGTCCTCGTGGTCGCCCTGGTCTCGCTGTCGGTCGTCCTCACCGTCATCGCGCCCAAGATCCTCGGGCAGGCGATGGACACGATCTTCAACGGCGTGATCGGCTCCCAGCTCCCCGCCGGCGTCCCGCTCGAGCAGATCATCGAGCAGCAGCGCGCCTCGGGCAACGGCACCTTCGCCGACATGCTGGCCAAGACCGACATCGTGCCCGGCGCGGGCATCGACTTCGTGGTCCTCGGCCGCCTGATCATCATCGTGCTGCTGATGTACGTCGTCGCGTCGGTGCTCATGTGGGCACAGGGCTACATCCTCAACGGCCTCGTGATGCGGGTGGTCTTCGACCTCCGCCAGGACATCGAGGCGAAGCTCAACCGCCTCCCGCTGCGCTTCTTCGACACCCGGCAGCGCGGCGACGTGATGTCGCGCGTCACGAACGACGTCGACAACATCCAGACGGCGCTGCAGCAGGCCTTCTCGCAGCTGGTGCAGTCGGTGCTCACCATCATCGGCATCGCCGCGATGATGTTCATCGTCTCGTGGCAGCTCGCGCTGATCGCGCTGATCTCGATCCCGCTCTCGGGCGTGATCGCAGGCGTGATCGGCGCCCGCTCCCAGAAGCTCTTCGCCGCCCAGTGGAAGAACACGGGCGCGCTCAACGGCCACATCGAGGAGACCTTCTCCGGGCTCGAGATCGTCCGCGCCTTCGGCCGCGACCGCGAGATGCTCGAGGAGTTCGACCGCCGCAACGACAGCCTCTACACCGCCTCGTTCGGCGCCCAGTTCGTCTCGGGCATGATCATGCCCGCGATGACCTTCGTCTCCTACCTCTCCTACGTGCTCATCGCCGTGGTCGGCGGCCTGCGGGTCGCCTCCGGTCAGCTGACGCTCGGCGACGCGACCGCGTTCATCCAGTACTCGCGCGAGTTCACCCAGCCGGTGACCCAGCTGGCGAGCATGGCGAACATGCTGCAGTCCGGCGTCGCCTCGGCCGAGCGCACGTTCGAGCTGCTCGACGCCGAGGAGCAGGAGCCGGAGACGGCGACCGCGTCGCTCCCGCAGCGCACCGACGGCCACGTGGAGTTCGAGGGCGTCTCGTTCTCGTACGACCCGGAGCAGCCGCTGATCGAGGACCTGACCTTCTCCGCGCAGCCCGGGCAGACGGTCGCCATCGTCGGTCCGACCGGGGCGGGGAAGACCACGCTGGTCAACCTGGTCATGCGCTTCTACGAGCTCACCGGAGGGCGCATCCTGCTCGACGGCGTCGACATCACGAGCCTCGCGCGCGGCGATCTGCGCTCGCGCGTGGGCATGGTGCTGCAGGACGCGTGGCTCTTCCAGGGCACCATCCGCGAGAACATCCGCTACGGGCGCCTGGACGCGACCGACGAGGAGATCGTCGACGCGGCGAAGGCCACCATGGTCGACCGCTTCGTGCGCCAGCTGCCCGACGGCTACGACACGGTGCTGGACGCCGACGGCGGCAGCGTCTCGGCGGGCGAGCGGCAGCTGATCACGATCGCGCGCGCGTTCCTCGCGAACCCGTCGCTGCTGATCCTCGACGAGGCCACCTCCTCGGTCGACACCCGCACGGAGCTGCTCGTGCAGCACGCGATGAACGCGCTGCGCACCGACCGGACCTCGTTCGTCATCGCGCACCGGCTCTCCACGATCCGCGACGCCGACACCATCCTGGTGATGGAGTCGGGCCGGATCGTCGAGCAGGGCGCGCACGAGGCGCTCCTGAAGCAGCGCGGCGCCTACTACGAGCTCTACATGACGCAGTTCCGCGGAGGAGGCGACGAGGCGGGCGAGCACGCCGCAGCGGGCGCGCTCCCGAGCGGGGGAGGGGTCGCCCCGTAGAGTAGGCGCGTGACCGACGCACGCCAGCAGCTCATCGAGTACATCGGCTCCGACGCCGTCTTCCACGGGGACTTCACCCTCACGAGCGGCAAGAAGGCGTCGTACTACGTCGACCTGCGCCGCGTGAGCCTCGACCACCGGGTCGCGCCGCTGATCGGGCAGGTCATGCTCGACCTCATCGCGCCGCTCGAGCGCGTCGACGCCGTCGGCGGCCTCACCATGGGAGCCGACCCGATCGCCGCCGCGATCCTCCATCAGGGCGCCGCCCGCGGTCTCGCCTACGACGCGTTCGTCGTGCGCAAGGAGCCCAAGGACCACGGCCGCGGCCGGCAGGTCGAGGGCCCCGACCTCGAGGGCAAGCGCGTCGTCGTCGTCGAGGACACGTCCACCACCGGCGGCTCGCCGCTGAAGGCGATCGAGGCCCTGCTGAAGGTCGGCGCCGAGATCGCAGGAGTCGCCGTCGTCGTCGACCGCGCGACCGGTGCCCGCGAGATCATCGAGGACGCCGGCTACCCGTACTTCGCCGCGATCGGTCTGGCCGACCTCGGCCTGAGCTGATGGTCGACGAGGGGGGACGCGGCGGGGGCCCGGGAGGCGGCGAGCACCCGGAGCCGGAGCGCCGCGGGTCCGAGGGCCGCGAGCCGGAGCCTGCCGGATCGGAGGCCTCCGAGCCGGAGCGTGCCGAGCCGGAGCGTGCCGAGCCGGAGCGATCCGAGCCGGAGCGTCCCGTCGGCAGCAGCGAGTGGCTGCTCCAGCAGCTCAGCGGCGGCCGCCTGAAGAGCATCTTCGACTCGCCCCGCCCCGTCC
>NZ_PSVQ01000067.1:0-4978 GCF_002932395.1 Rathayibacter sp. AY1D9 | reverse complement strand
GGCCGGGGCGGGGCCGGAGGGCGGCGTCAGGCGGGGCGGCGGAGGGCGGTCTCGACGAGCGAGACGAGGCCGTGCGGGCCGAGCTGGCCGGCGAGCAGGTCGAGCGGAGTGGGGACGGGCAGCGCCGAGGCGGCGCGGCCGAGGCGGGAGGCGGGCACGGGGGCGGCCTCGCGCTCCTCCGGCTCCGGGTCGGCGAGGGCCAGCGCGACAGTGGCGGCCACGTCCTCGACCGCGCGGACGCAGCCGAAGCGGACGATCCGCTCGTCGTCGATCAGGGCCTCGCCGTAGCCCGCGCGGAACGCCGAGCGCTGCACGTCGCTGATCGGCCGCGAGTAGATGACGCCCAGCTCGATCAGGAGCAGGTCGGCCTCCCGCGGGGCGACGGTGGCCTCGTCGAAGTCGATCAGCCAGGGGCGGCCGCTCTCGTCGATGACGACGTTGCCGGGATGCGGGTCGCCGTGGAGGGGCACGCGGGAGGTGGGCGTGCGGGCGCGCTTCAGCCGCCGCTCAGCGCCGGCGAGGGCGTCGAGGCGGGAGCGGTTCGCGCGCCACAGCGCGGTGAGGCGGGGGCGGGGCTCCGGCTGCGCGTCGATCCTCCCGTCGGTCTCGGCGAGGAGGTCGGCGAGCGGACGGCGGACGCGGCGGATGCCCCGCCGCACGGGAGGCGCGAGGGTCGGCGGCTCGGCGTCGTGCACGGAGCGCAGGACCGCGCCGAACCCCTCCCAGTCGAGGGCGTCCTCGCCGGAGTCGACGGCGTCCTCGCCGAGGATCCACGGCGCGACCGAGACCCGCAGCCCACGGTCCTCCACCCAGGGGCGCCCGTCGGAGGCGCGGTGCGGCGCCGCGACGCCCGGCACCCCCGCCTCTCCCAGCGACGCCGAGAGCGCGAGTCCGAAGCGCCCGTCGCGGGCCGACGCCTTGACGCTCCACAGCGCCCCGGAGCCGTCGGCCGCGCACCAGACGCGCGCTCCGTGGTCGAGTCCGCCGACGACGGGCTCCAGGTCGACGAGGCCGACGCCGAACTCGCGGCGCACCAGAGAGCGCGCCCAGGCGCCCGCCTCCTCGATCGTGTCCATCCCGCTCATGCTGACGCGCGGGCGCCCCGCGAGCAGGTGCTTGCGCGATCGGTGATCGTAGGCATGGGTGCGGGCTGAGCCGCGTCTCAGGCTCGGGCGGGGAAGAGGGCGAGCCGCTGCTCCGTCCCCTGCTGCCGGACCGTGAGAACGGGAGCCGCGAGCGCGTGACCGTGGTGGTAGCCCGTCACCGACTCGGGGGCGTCCCCGGCGGTGAGGGGCAGGAACGCGATCGGCGAGAGGTCCGCGTCGGCACGGAACAGCGAGAGCGCCCTCGCGGTGACGACGGCCAGCAGCACGGGGTCCGGCTTCGCCGCGCGCAGCGCGGGGAGGTCGACCGCGGCTCCGGCGACCGCGAGCGTCCGCAGCGAGGCCAGCGTCTCCGGAGTGTTCAGCACCGCGGTGACGCCGCCGTCCGGATGCTCGGCCCGCAGCCTCTCGAGGCTCGGCCGTGACCACCGCTCCTCGACGCGCCGCCGGAGCCCGAAGCCGAGCCCCGCGACGATCACCGCGGCCACAGCGAGCACCACGCCCCACCCTCCGTAGAGCTGGAACGCCCGGGCCCCCGACCACGCCGCCGCGACGACCACCGTCGCCCCGAAGAACGCCTCGCTCCCGAGCGACCGCAGCCGGGTCGACTGCACCTCCTGCGTCACGAGCGCTCCTCCGGGTCGGGCGGACCTCCGGGCGGGATCACGTCAGCGCATGATCCCACCGGCGCCTGCGGGTCGGGCGGGGATCCGTCGCGCGGAAGGCCGGCTCAGCGCCCGCGCCGCGCCCGCGGATCGGTGAGGAGCCGCACCGGGGGGAGGTCGGCCAGGTCGGGGGACACGAAGCCGAGCACGTCGGAGTGGTGGTCGGCGGAGGCACGGCGGAGGAAGGACCAGCACTTGAGCGAGGACGGGCGCCGGTCGAGGGGGAGGGGAGCGGCCTCCACGATGGTCACGGTGGCGGAGCAGTGCAGGATCCGCACGGGCACGCGGCTCTCGCGGCCGTCGACGGTCCAGCTGGAGACGCCGCGGATGCGGCCGTCCTCGCGGTCGACCCCGACGGTGAGGACGCTCCGGAAGTCGTCGGACGCGGCGCCCATTCCGATCTGGAAGTCGCCGTCGGCGCCGTCGAGCACGAAGGCGACGTCGAGTCCGCGGCGGTGCCGGACGGTGAAGGTGGCGAGCAGGGGACCGCTCCCGAACCTCGGGGCCTCGTCGCGGGCCTGCCGGACACGCTGCTCCGCGTCGTCCCTGTCCATGGAGCCACTCCTGCCGTCCCGGCGGAGCGGGGCCCGCGCGCCCGTCGAGCCTAGGGGGAGCGGGACGGCGTCACCCCGCGCGAGGCAGCGTCACCCGGAAGCGGGCGCCGACGGGCCCCGCCTCCGCCACGAGGTCGCCGCCGAGCGCCCGGGCCAGCCCGCGCGCGATCGGCAGGCCGAGGCCCGAGCCGCCGTCGGCGCGGTTGCGGGCGTCGTCGAGGCGGACGAGGCGGTCGAAGACGCGCTCACGGTCGGCCTCGGCGATGCCGGGGCCGTCGTCGTCGACGGTGATCGTGACGGAGTCGGCGGCCGCCTCGACGGCGACGTCCATCCGGGAGCGGGCGAAGCGGGCACCGTTCTCGAGGAGGTTGCCGAGCACCTGAGCCAGCCGGTCGGCGTCGGCGCTCACCAGGAGCGGCTCGGCGGGCCGCTGCAGCTCGATCGCGAGGCCCGGGCGGCGCAGCTCCTGGCGCTCGATCGCGGCCTCGGCGACGACCGCCGGGTCCAGCGGACGCGACTCCAGAGCCAGGCCCTCGTCCAGCCGCGCCATCAGCAGCATGTCCTGGATGAGGCGGCCCGCGCGCAGCGACTCCCGCACGACGTGCACCGAGAGGCGCTCGCGCTCCTGCTCGCCGCCGTCGGCGCGGACGAGCGCGTCGGCGGCGGCCTGGATGCCGGCGACCGGCGTCCGCAGCTCGTGCGCGGCGTCCGAGACGAACGCGCGCATCCGCTGCTCCGCCGCGAGGGCCGTCGCCTCGGCGGCGAGGGCGCTGCGCTCGGCCTGCTCGAGGTCGTCGAGCATCTCGTCGAACGCGGTCGCGGTGCGGCCGAGCTCGGTCCGCGGACGGGAGGGGCGCAGCCGCCGCCCGCGGTCGCCGTGCGCGATGTCGCGGGCCACGTCGGTCATCCGCTCGAGGGGCCGGAGGGTCGCGCGGACCACGACGATCAGCGCGAGGGCGGCCAGCAGGAGGAACACGGCCGACGCGGCGAGCAGGATCCCGTTCAGCTGCGCGAGGGTGCTGCCCACCGATCCGGCCTCGCTGGTGAGCTCGAGGCGGGTGCCGTCGCTGAGGGTCGACTCGAGGGTGATCAGCTCGTCGTCGGCGGCGACGCTGCTCGAGACGACGGTGACGGCGGCGGACGCGGCTCGGGGCGGGACGGCTCCGGAGGAGGAGCTCGTGCCGGGAGGCGACGGCGGCTCTCCGAGCTGGTCGGCGGCTCCCGGGCCCAGGCGCAGCTGCTCCGGGCTCGGCCCGGCCACGACGTCCTCGCCCTCGGGGCTCGTGATCCGCACCGAGACGCCCTGCGCCGAGAGTCGCGAGGCGAGGGCGTCGTCGGCGATCGTGCCGACCAGCGCGGCGGCGGCGGAGGCGCGGTCCTGCAGCCGCTCCTCGATCTGGTCGCGGAGGCGCTCGCCGAGCACCGCCTGCACCGTCGCCGAGAGGGCCAGGAGCAGCACGGCCAGCAGAGCGAGCACGGCCAGGACGGTGCGGAGGCGGAGGGAGCCGGTCCGCAGGGCGCCCGGCTGGGAGCGGCTCACGCCTCCACCCGGTAGCCGAGGCCGCGGACGGTGTGCACGAGGCGGTCGCCGTGCGCCTCCATCTTCTTGCGAAGGGAGCTGAGGTGCACCTCGACGAGGTTCGGGTCGACGTGGTCGTAGCCCCAGACCTGCGTGAGGATCTGGGTCTTGGTGAGGGTGCGGCCGCGGTTCCCGGCGAGGAAGGCGAGGAGGCGGAACTCGGTCGCGGTGAGGTCGAGGGCGACGCCGCCGCGGCGGGCGCGGCCCGACTCCGGGTCGACGACGAGGTCGCCGATCTCGACGACGGACGGGATGCGGCCGCGGCGGCGCAGCACGGCGGTCACGCGCTTGACGAGCTCGGCGAGCACGAACGGCTTCACCACGTAGTCGTCGACGCCCTCGTCGAAGCCGCGGAGGCGGTCGTCGACCGCGTCGCGGGCGGTGAGCATGATCACGGCCGCGTCGCTGCTGCGGCGGATCCGCTCGGCGAGCACGATGCCGCTCGGGCCGGGGAGCATCCAGTCGAGGATCACCAGGTCCGGAGCGAAGGTGCTCAGCTCGCGGGCGAGGTCCTCGCCGGAGACGAGACCGCGGACCGTGAAGCGCTCGCTGCGCAGCGCGGTCTCGACGGAGGAGCGGATGGCGTCGTCGTCCTCGATGAGGAGCACACGGGCGGAGGAGGGCATGTGGTCGAACCTAGGGGCCGCGGATCGGGGCGCACCCGGCGTCTGCTGTGGAGGGTCTGTTCTTAAGTCCGGCTTCAGATTCGCCTTCGAATCTGAGATGGAACCGGCCGCAACCGATCCCGAACGGGGTCGGCACCGGGCCGGAACGAGGAGACACCCATGACTGAGTCGACCACCCCCGCCGAGAAGGGCTCGAGCTTCGGGCCGCGCCGTCCGAAGAAGCGCGCCCTGACCATCGGCATCGCCGTCGGCGCACTCGGACTCGTCGCGCTCGGCTCGACCGCCGCGTTCGCCGCGACGCCGTCGAGCACGCCGACCTCCAGCGCCACACCGCTGCACTCCACCTCGACCGGTGCGCCGTCCACCGGTGCGCCGTCGACCGACGCGCCCGCCGAGGGCACCGCTCCCACCCCGCCCGGCCCCGGCCGGTGCGGCCCCGCCGGCCGGGGCC
>NZ_PSVQ01000066.1:0-5244 GCF_002932395.1 Rathayibacter sp. AY1D9 | reverse complement strand
GGGCCGGGCCGGTGAACGCGTACCCGGCCCGCTCCCCGAGAGCGCCGTCGACGCCGTGCGCGCCGGGTACGCGTTCACCGGCCCGGCCCTCGAGCTCGGCGCCCTCGTCAACGGCGACGCGCGGATCGACGTGCCCGTCCGCATTCCGCTCGGCATGCTCAACCGGCACGGCCTCGTCGTCGGCGCGACCGGCACCGGCAAGACGAAGACGCTGCAGGTCCTCGCCGAGCAGCTCTCGGCCCACGGCGTCCCCGTCTTCGCCGCGGACATCAAGGGCGACCTCTCCGGCCTCGCCACTCCGGGCACCGCGACCGACGCGCTGCTCGCCCGCACCCGCGGCATCGGCCAGGACTGGCGGGCGGAGGCGGCCCCCGCCGAGTACTTCGCGCTCGGCGGCATCGGCACCGGCGTCCCCGTCCGCGCCACCGTGACGGGATTCGGCGCGCTGCTGCTCGCGAAGGTGCTCGGCCTCAACCACACGCAGGAGTCGAGCCTCGGTCTCGTCTTCCACTACGCCGAGAGCGCCGGTCTCCCGCTCGTCGACCTGTCCGACCTCCGCGCCGTGCTCACCTACCTCGTCGGCGACGAGGGCAAGGCGGAGCTCGCCGAGCTCGGCGGGCTGTCCAAGGCGACCGCCGGCGTGATCCTCCGCGAGCTGATCGCGTTCGCCGACCAGGGCGCCGACGTGTTCTTCGGCGAGCCCGAGATCGACACGGCCGAGTTCCTCCGCCTCGCCGCCGACGGGCGCGGCGTCGTCAGCCTCCTCGAGGTCCCCGGAGTCGCCGACCGACCGGCTCTGTTCTCCACCTTCCTGATGTGGCTGCTCGCCGACCTCTTCAACGACCTGCCGGAGGTCGGCGACCTCGACAAGCCGAAGCTGGTGTTCTTCTTCGACGAGGCGCACCTGCTCTTCCGCGACGCGTCGAAGGACTTCCTCGCCGCGATCACCCAGACCGTGCGCCTCATCCGCTCCAAGGGCGTCGGCATCGTCTTCGTCACGCAGACCCCGAAGGACGTGCCGGGCGACGTCCTCGCCCAGCTCGGCTCCCGCGTGCAGCACCAGCTCCGCGCGCACACGCCGGACGACGCCAAGGCCCTCCGCGCCACCGTCTCGACCTACCCCGAGAGCGACTACGACCTCGGCGAGGTCCTCCAGGCGCTTCCCATCGGCGAGGCGATCGTGACGGTCATGAACGAGCGCGGCGCCCCGACCCCGGTCGCCTGGACGCGTCTCCGCGCCCCGCTCGGCTCGATGAAGCCCACCCCCGAGGCCGACCGCGAGGCGAGCGTCCAGAGGTCCCCGCTCCTCGCGCGCTACGGCACGCCCCTCGACCGCGACTCCGCCCGCGAGATCCTCACCCGCCGGCTCGACGCCGCCGCCGACGCCGAGGAGGCCCGCGCCGCCGCCGAGCAGCAGGCCGCCGACGACGCCCGCCGCGCGAAGGAGGACGCGCGTCGCGCCAAGGAGGAGACCGCGGACGCCGCCCGCCGCGCGAAGGAGCGGGCCGCCGCCGAGCGCGCCGCCGACCAGGCCGCCGAGCGCTCCCGACGGCGCACGGCACCGACCTCCCGCGGGACCCGCACCGCCCGCCGCGACAAGACGGTCGTCGAGGAGGTGCTGGGCTCGAGCGCCGGCAGGACGCTGCTGCGCGAGGTGGTCCGCGGGATCTTCGGGACCGCCCGACGGCGTTGACGCGACCCGGGCCACTCGGGGAGACGAGGCGCTAACGGGAGCGTGTTAGCGTCGGTAGCATGAGTGAGAGCGGGACGACGCGGGAGCGGATCCTCCGAGCGACGGTCGAGCTGCTGGCGGACGGCGGGCGGGACGCGGTGTCGACGCGGGCGATCAGCGCGGCGGCGGGGGTGCAGGCCCCCACGATCTACCGGACGTTCGGCGACCTGCGCGGGCTGCTCGACTCGGCCGCCGCAGCCGGATTCGCCACGGCCCTCGCCGACTTCGAGCGGAGCGAGGCGCCGGCCGACCCGGTCGACGCGCTCCGTGCCGCCTGGGATCACCACGTCGCCTTCGGACTCGCCGAACCGCACCTCTACGCGCTGATGTTCACCGCACGGCCGGGGGAGGAGTCGGAGGCGGCGCGCCTGTCCCGGGGCGTCCTCCTCGACGCGGTCCGGGCCGTCGCCGAAGCCGGCCGCCTCACCGTCGACGTCGAGCGTGCCTCCCGCCTGCTCCAGTCGGCCGCGCTCGGCTGCACCCTCACGCTGACCGCCCTCGCCGACCCCGACGACGAGCTCTCGTCCCGCTCGCGCGAGTCCGTCCTCGCGGCGATCACCACAGCGGAGGCGGGCCCCACCGATCCCGCCGCCCGTGCGGTCGTCGCGCACGCCGTCGCCCTGCGGACCGCGCTGCCGCAGATCGAGCCCCTCAGCGCGGGGGAGCGGCTCCTGCTCGACGAATGGCTCGAGCGCATCGCCGACTGACGGCCGGCGTCGCCGGAGGGTCCGTATCGCCGCCCTGTCGTCCTCGTTGTCGTAATTCGGATGGCTACGGGCACGATCCGGGACCGGCACCTACGGTCGGACCATGTCGCGAACCATAGCCGAACTCTTCTTCCGCGCCGCCTGCTCGGCCCCGCTCGTCGCCCGCCGTGGCGCGTTCTGCTCCGACTCCTGCGCGCGGACGAACCACCTCTACGGCTGATCCCGCACGCCCGGCGCGCGCCGAACGATCGGCGGCGCCTGCTCGGCGCGACGTCGTCGGCTGCAGCCGGGTGTGCCCCGGCAGGGCGAACCCGGCGCTGCGTGAGTGGGCCGCTCCGATCGACGCCTCCACCGGTCGACCGGGCTCCGACGATCGCCCGCACCGGTTAAACAAAACGGTGCCCGTGCTGGCGAGAGCAACGGACACCGTTCGCGGAGGATGGGGGATTCGAACCCCCGAGGGCTTTCACCCAACACGCTTTCCAAGCGTGCGCCATAGGCCACTAGGCGAATCCTCCTGGCACGACCTGAGCCGCGACTCATCGATACTAGCCGGTGTCGGAGGCTCCCGCTGACCACGACCCCGACACGCCCCGCTCTCCTCGGCCGCCGTCGTCGGTTAGACTGTCACCCGGCTCCCCGCGTGGCGCCATCCAGGCCAACTCCCCCAGGGCGGAAACGCAGCAAGGGTAACCGGGCTCTGGCGGGTGCGCGGGGGGTCTTCTTCCGTTAACCGGCCCGCCTGCTCCGCCGATGGACCGCCGCACAGCCGCTACGAGGCCCTACCGACTGCGGACGCTCCTCCACAGCCGGGCGCCATGCACGCCCTCCCATCCCTGGCCTCTACTCAGCCAGGCGGAGGGACCCCCTCGGTAGGCTGGATCCGATGGTTCAGAGCATCTACATCTCGTCCGCCGAAGGTCATTCGGGCAAGTCCACGGTCGCCCTCGGCGTCCTCGATGCGCTCAGCAGCCAGGTGCAGCGGGTCGGCGTCTTCCGCCCGATCGCCCGCTCCACCTCCGAGCCGGACTACGTGCTCGAGATGCTGCTCGGCCACTCCGACTCGGGCCTCGCCTACGAGGACTGCATCGGCGTCACCTACGAGGACGTCCACGCCGACGGTGAGGCGGCGCTCTCGCGGATCGTCGAGAGGTACAAGGGCGTCGAGGCCCGGTGCGACGCCGTCGTCATCCTCGGCTCCGACTACACGGACGTCGGCAGCCCCACCGAGCTCGGCTACAACGCCCGCATCGCCGCCAACCTCGGCGCTCCGGTCCTGCTCGTCCTCACCGGGCGGGACTCGTCCCGCAGCGAGCAGCTGGGCCAGGCGCCCGCGCGCACGCCGGAGGAGATGCGCCAGATCACGGAGCTCGCCTCGGTCGAGCTGCGCACGGCCCACGCGAGCCTCATCGGAGTGATCGCGAACCGCGCCGATCCCGACACCGCCGCCGACGCCGTCGCCGCGATCCGTGAGAGCATCCCCGCCACCGTCCCGGTCTGGGCGATCCGCGAGGATCCGTTCCTCGTCGCTCCGAGCCTGTCCCGCCTGGTCGAGGCGGTCGACGGCGTCGTGGTCGCGGGCGATCCGGAGCTGCTCGGTCGCGAGGCGCTCGGCGTGGTGATCGCCGGCATGTCCATGGTGAACGTCCTGCCGCGGCTCACCGAGGGCGGCGTCGTGATCGTCCCCGGCGACCGGCCCGAGGTCGTCCTCGCCGTGATCATGGCGTACGCCTCCGGCACGTTCCCCACCGTCACCGGCATCATCCTCAACGGCGGCTTCGAGCTGCCGGAGCCGATCGTCCGGCTGATCGAGGGCGTCGACAGCCGCGTGCCGATCGTGATGACCGAGCTCGGCACCTACGACACCGCCGTCCGCGTCACTGCGGCCCGCGGCCGCCTGGCGGCCGACTCCCCGCGCAAGCGCGACACCTCCCTCGCCCTCTTCCAGGAGGCGGTCGACGCGGTCGAGCTGCTCACCCTCCTCGACGTCGGCCGGTCCGAGGTCGTCACGCCGCTGATGTTCGAGTACGGGCTGATCGAGCGCGCGCGCATCGCCGACCGCCACATCGTCCTGCCCGAGGGCGGCGACGACCGGATCCTCCGCGCCGCCGCGACCGTGCTCAAGCGCGGCATCGCCCGGCTCACGATCCTCGGCGAGGAGGCCGAGATCCGCGCCCGTGCGGCGGGCCTCGGCCTCGACCTCGACGGCGCGCGCGTGCTGAGCACCCTCGACCCCGAGCACCGCGCGCGCTTCGCCGAGGAGTACGCCCGCATCCGCGCGCACAAGGGCATCACCTACGACCACGCCTACGACACCGTCACGGACGTCTCCTACTTCGGCACGATGATGGTGCAGCTCGGCCTGGCCGACGGGATGGTCTCGGGAGCCGCGCACACGACCGCGCACACCATCCGCCCCGGCTTCGAGATCATCAAGACGAGCCCGGGCGTCTCCGTCGTCTCGAGCGTGTTCCTGATGGCGCTCGCCGACCGCGTGCTGGTCTACGGCGACTGCGCGGTGAACCCCGACCCCACCGAGGCGCAGCTCGCCGACATCGCGATCTCGTCCGCCGAGACCGCCCAGCAGTTCGGGATCGACCCCCGCATCGCGATGCTCTCCTACTCCACCGGCGAGAGCGGAGCCGGCGCCGACGTCGAGAAGGTCCGCGCGGCGACGGCTCTGGTGCGCGAGCGCCGGCCCGACCTGCTCGTCGAGGGCCCGATCCAGTACGACGCGGCGGCCGACGCGGCGGTCGCGGCCTCGAAGATGCCCGGCTCCCAGGTCGCCGGGCGCGCGACGGTGTT
>NZ_PSVQ01000065.1:0-6352 GCF_002932395.1 Rathayibacter sp. AY1D9 | reverse complement strand
GGGCCGTCCTCGGAGGCTAGGCGGGGCGGGGCGCGACGTCCGCCCGTTGACTTCCCAGGTGCGCGGCCGTGCTCGCGGGTCCGGGGGCGTTCGCCGACTCGAGGTCCGTTCTCCTCCGGCTCCTGCTCCGTTCTCCTCCGGCTCCCGCGACTGTCCAGGAGTCGTCGCACCCGAGCTCGAGTGCGACGACTCCTGCGCACTCGGCGACGACCGCTGGGACGGGCCCGGCGGCTCCACGACGATGCGGAAGCGGCCGTACTGGAGCGCGAGTACGGCGACTTCGGAGGAGTGGCGACCGGCTCGAGTGCGCGGGTCCGCGAGTGCTCAGGAGTTGTCGCAGTCGACGCCGAGTGCGACGACTTCTGGACAGTGGGGGGGAGGGGCTCCGGGTGAGGGCTCGCGAGTGCTCAGGAGTTGTCGCAGTCGACGCCGAGTGCGACAACTCCTGGACGGTGGGGGAGGCTCCGGGGTGAGCGCTTGCGAGTGCTCAGGAGTTGTCGCAGTCGACGCCGAGTGCGACAAGTTCTGGACGGTGGGGGAGGGTCCGGGGTGAGGGTTCGCGAGTGCTCAAGAGTTGTCGCAGTCGACGCCGAGTGCGACGACTTCTGGACGGTGGGCGGCGTCCGAGCAGCGTCAGGGGCCCCGGCAGCACCCGTCAGGGACCGCGGCGGCACGCATCGGGGGCCCCGCGGCGCGCGTCGCGCCCGGCACCCGCGACCTAGGGTGAGGGCATGCATCCGCTCGACGCCCAGGACCCGCTCGCGCACTGCCCCGAGCTGTTCGTCCGCACCCCCGAGGTCCGCTCCTACCTCGACGGCAACTCGCTCGGCCGGCCGCTGCGCGCGAGCGTCGCCCGGCTCGCGCGGTTCGCGGAGGAGGAGTGGGGCGGCCGCCTCATCCGCGGCTGGGAGGAGGGCTGGCTCGACATGCCGCTCGAGGTCGGCGACGCCCTCGGCTCCGCGGTGCTGGGAGCCGCGGCCGGGCAGACGGTCGTCGCCGACTCCACGACCGTCCTGCTCTACAAGCTCACCCGCGCGGCGATCGCCCGCCAGGCGGAGCAGGGGCGCGACGAGATCGTCGTGGACACCGACAACTTCCCCACCGACCGGTACGTGCTGGAGGGCATCGCGGCCGAGACCGGCAGCACGCTCCGCTGGATCGACTCCGACCCCGGGAGCGGCGTCGGCCCCGACGACCTCGCCCCGGCGCTCGGCGAGCGGACGGCACTGGTGCTGCTCAGCCACGTCGCCTACCGCTCGGGGTTCCTCGCCGACGCCGCGGCGATCACCGCTCAGGCGCACGAGGCCGGCGCGCTCGTGCTCTGGGACGCCTCCCACTCCGTCGGCTCCGTGCCGCTCGAGCTCGACGCGTGGGGCGCGGACCTCGCGGTCGGCTGCTCCTACAAGTACCTCAACGGAGGCCCGGGGGCGCCCGCGTGGGCGTACGTCGCGTCCCGGCACCAGGGCTCGCTCGCGCAGCCGGTGCAGGGCTGGATGGGCGTCGCCGACATGTTCGAGATGGGACCCGGCTACCGTCCGGCCGAGGGGATGCGGCGCTTCCTCAGCGGGACTCCGCCGATCACGGGGATGCTCGCGATGCAGGACATGATCGCGCTGATCGCCTCGGTGGGCATGCCCGCGGTGCGCGCGAAGTCGGAGGCGATGACGGCGTACGCGCTGGAGCTGGCCGACGCGTGGCTGGTGCCGCGCGGGGTGCGGGTGGCGACTCCGCTCGACCCCGCCCGGCGCGGCTCGCACGTGACGATCGCGCACGAGTCGTTCGCCGGCCTGGTCCCGCGGCTGCAGGCGGAGGGGATCGTGCCGGACTTCCGCCGACCCGACGGCATCCGGATCGGCCTCTCGCCGCTGTCGACCACCTTCGCCGAGCTGGAGCTGGGCATGGCGGCCATCAGGGACGCGCTGGACTGAGCGGGCCGGGGCTCGGCGAGGCGGCTGTTCCCGGCCCCACCCCTGGCCTCACCGCGCGTCGCGCGTCCGGCGGGTGCTCTCCTTCTGCAGGGCCTCGACGAGCTCCGCCTTCGTCATGCGCGAGCGGCCGGAGACGTCCAGGCGCTTGGCGAGGTCCATCAGGTGCGCCTTGGTCGCGTTCGCGTCCACTCCGCCCGCCGTCTCGCCCCCGGGGGAGCGGCCGTGGCCCTCGGCGCGGGAGTCGGAGGGGCCGCTCTCGGCCTTGCGCTCCCAGTGGTCGCCGACCTTCTCGTACTCGTGCTTCAGCGCGGCGAAGGCCGTGCGATGGGCGCGCTCACCGTCGCCGTAGCTGTCGACGGCCGAGTCGTGCGCGGCCGACCAGAGCTTCTGCGCGTGCTCGTCGGAGCGCTCGATGGTGGACGGGATCTGTTCCTCGCGGGGCATGGCGGCCTCCCTCTCGTCCTCCGACGCTACGTCGGGTCGGAGGCGCCGGTCACCCCGTTGACGAGCGCTCGGCGGGCGCCTCCGTCCCCGGAGCGCACTCGGGAGGCCGCTGCCGGTGTTCTCACCGGGCCGACGCCGATGATGGGGCGATGTTCATCCCGACCAGAGCCGCCGGTCTCGAGGCGCTCGACGACTTCGTCGCCCGCGCGGGCTCCGCCTACGCCCGCGACCGCAACCACGACCTCGGACCGTCCCGGGACAACGTCTCCGGACTCTCGCCCTACCTCCGCCACCGCCTCGTCACCGAGCGGGAGGTCGTCGCCGCGGTCCTCGCGCGCCACCGGCTGACCGCCGCGGAGAAGTTCGTCCAGGAGGTGTTCTGGCGCACCTACTGGAAGGGCTGGCTCGAGCAGAACCCCGATGTCTGGCGCCGCTACCGCCGCGAGGTGGCGGACTCCTCCGCGGGTGATCCTCCGCCCGGCTACCTCGACGCGATCGGCGGACGCAGCGGCATCGACGCGATGGACGCGTGGGTGAGCGAGCTCGTCGAGACCGGGTACCTCCACAACCACACCCGCATGTGGTTCGCGAGCATCTGGATCTTCACCCTCGGACTGCCCTGGCAGCTCGGCGCCGACTTCTTCTACCGGCACCTGCTCGACGGCGACGCCGCGTCCAACACCCTGTCGTGGCGATGGGTCGCCGGCCTGCAGACTCCGGGCAAGACCTACCTCGCCTCCGCGTCCAACATCGCCCGCTACACGGAGGGGCGCTTCTCGCCGAGCGGCCTCGCCACCACAGCCCCCGCGCTGACGGAGGAGCCCTTCCCGCCGCGGGCACCGCTCGAGCAGGACGACGTCGTGGGGACCGTCGGCGCCCGCCCCGGCCTCCTGCTGCACGAGGAGGACCTCGAGGCGGAGAGCCTGCTCGCCGAGCAGCCGGGTCTGGCCGAGCGCCTCGTCGCGTGCGCCGTCGCCGGGGACGCGGGCGGGCGCTCGCCGTCCGGAGTCTCCGACGCGGTCGCCGCCTTCACCGCCGCGGCGCTCGCCGACGCCGCCGAGCGCACTTCCGACTCCAGCGGTCGGCCGGCGCGGGTGCTGGCGGACGCGCGTGCCGCGACGGTCGTCGACTGGGCGGTCTCCGAGCGGATCGACACCGTGGTCGTTCCGTACGCGCCGGTCGGGCCCGTCGGCGAGCGGGTGGAGGCGCTCCGCTCGGCTCTCGCCGACGAGGGGGTCGCGCTCGTCACCGTGCGCCGCCGCTGGGACGGTGCGGCGTGGCCGTCGGCGTCGCGGGGGTTCTTCCCGTTCCGGAAGCGGATCCCGGCGCTGGTGCGCGACCTCGTCGAGCCCGCCGACGCGGCCCGCCTGTTCTGAGCGGCGTCCTGTGAGCCGCGTCCTGTGACCCGCGTCCTGTAGGCCGCGTCCCGCATCCCGCATCCCGCGAGCCGCGACCCGCGAGCCGTGTCCTGTGAGCCCCGTCCCGCGACCCACGTCCTGTGAGCCCCGTCCCGCGGAATCTGCCTGGTCCCGCGGGGCGGGTGCCGCTCAGCCGAGCAGGCGGTCGCGGAGGAAGTCGCTCGCGAAGCGGCCCGAGGGGTCCCACTCGGAGCGGAGGGTGCGCCACTCCTCGAGGTGCGGGTAGAGCGGCGCGATCTCGTCGGCTCCGGCGAGGAAGTGCTTGCCCCAGTGCGGCCGGGCGCCGAGCGGCAGCAGCGCGCCCTCGACGGCGGGGAGCACGGCGTCGACGCCGGCGCGGTCCTTCTTGAAGGTGAAGTGCACGCCGACGCTGTCGCGGCCTCCGGCGGGGGAGAGCCACTGGTCGTCGCCCGCCATGGTCCGCAGCTCCGTGATGAGCAGGACGTCGTCGATCCGCTCGCCGATCGCGCGCAGCGCCACGATCGCCTCGCGCACGTTCGCGCGCGGCACCATGTACTCGCTCTGGATCTCGTCGCCCGCGCTCGGCTCGCGGTCGAGGCGGAAGTGCGGCAGGCGCTCGGACCACGGTCCGACGGAGCCGCCGAACGGGTTCAGGTTGGAGTCGACACCCTCCGAGACGGCGAAGAGGCTCGCGGAGGCGGCGACCGCGCCCAGGTGCGTCGCGTCGACGTCGGCGACGGATCCCGCCGCCACCTTGGTCTTCAGCCACAGCTGCTCCACCGTCGGCGAGGACCAGTGGGTCATGAGGCTGACGCTGTAGGCGGAGGAGGTGATCGCGTCGAAGTCGTCGAGCACGCGCTCCCAGGGCAGGTCGACGAACGCGTCCTGGCGGACGTCGAAGGTCGGCTGGATGTCGAGGGTCACGCGGGTGACGATGCCGAAGGCGCCGAGGCCGACGACGACGCCCTCGAAGCCCGGCTCCCCGCGGCGGATCGTGCGCAGCGAGCCGTCGGCGGTGACGAGCTCGAGCGCCGAGACGGCGGAGGAGAGGTTCGCGTTGCGGTCGCCCGAGCCGTGAGTGCCGGTCGCGATGGCGCCGGCGACCGAGATGTGCGGGAGCGAGCCCATGTTGTGCAGGGCGTAGCCGTTGCTGTGCAGGTGTGCGGCGACGACGCCGTAGCGGGTGGCGCCGCCGACGGTGACGGTGCTCGCCCCGGCGTCGATCACGGGGTCGGAGGCCAGGCGGCCCAGGTGCAGCAGTGCGCCGGGGGTGTCGGGCAGGGAGTTGAAGGAGTGGCGGCTGCCGAGGGCGCGGACGCGCTCGTTCTCGCGGACGAGGCGCTGCACCTCCTCGACGGACTCCGGCTCGATGATGGCGGCGGCGCGGTACTCGTAGGTGCCCGCCCAGTTGCTCCGTGAGGTCATGGATCCATTCTGCCGGGTGCGCGGGGGATTTGTTGTTGGTTGCAACGAATGGCCTGGTAACGCACGGGACGCGGCAGGACGGAACGGCGTGGATTTTGTTCGGGGCGCGCTCCGGGCCCCTGACGGGGAGGGCGGCGATGACCGCGCGCAGACGACCCCGCTCGGATCTGTTCCGGGTGTGCGTGCGCCTCCTGGTCACGATCGTGGTGGTGCTGCTCGTCCTGGCGACGGGGACGCTCGCTCCGGGCGACGGGGCCGTCGATGCGACGGCGACCCTCGTTCCGGTCCATCTGCTCGGCCGGCCGCGCTCCACCGCCCTCTCCGTGGGCTGGAGCGCCGCCTCCTTCTCGCGCCTCGACGAGCAGGCGCTGCGAAGCGCCGCCTCCTTCTCGCGCCTCGACGAGCAGGCGCTGCGAAGCGCCGCCTCCTTCTCGCGCCTCGACGAGCAGGCGCTGCGGAGCACCGCCGAGGAGGAGGCGCGCGGCGAGCGGCGCCTCCTCTCGCGGATGGCGGGAGCGACCGGGGTGACCGGCACGACGCTGCCGGCGGCGGTGCCGGCGATCGTGGTCACGGTGGCGATCGCGGTCACGGTGGCGATCGCGCAGAGGACGGAGTCCCGCGGCGAGCCCCTCTCCCTCGCCGCCGCCCTGCTCGCCGTCGCGAGCTCGTGGGTGCTGATGGTCCTCTCGGTCGCACAGGCCTGCCTGCGCCTCGAGTCGCGGTCGCCCCGGCGGTCGCAGGTGCGCTTCGCCTTCGAGGAGGCGCCGCACTTCAGTGACGACGTGACCCTCGCGCTCCTGCTGTCCACGACGGCGGCCACGGTCTCGGCCGAGATCCGCTCGAGAGAGGGCTGGCGCCTGGTGCGCGCGAACGTCGTCATCGCGTCCGCCTTCGACTCGGTCGTCATCGCGATGACGGTGTCACTGCTGTTCGGCGGACTCGCGGCCTGAGACGGCGGGAGCGGAGCGTCCGCGGGGCCGGGGCCGGAGAGGACGGGGCAGGAGAGTGCCGACGGACGCGGCGGGCGGCGGGCGGCGGAGAACGTGAACCACGTGGAGGTCGTCCGGTCGTGATCTCTCGAGTTCGACGGCTCTCCTGCGCGGCGGGGGCGTCCGCCAGCCGGAGCGGGGCGGGAGCGGACCGGGACGGAGCGGACCGGGACGGAGGGGCGGACGC
>NZ_PSVQ01000007.1:0-90586 GCF_002932395.1 Rathayibacter sp. AY1D9 | reverse complement strand
CGCTGCGGCGGACACGCCCTCGAACGCGAGCTGCGCCCACGCGGCGGTGCGGTCCGCGACGCTCAGCTCGGCGCGCTGGTCGTTCTCGATGATCTGCTGCACGATCCGGTCCGCGGTCGTCTCGTCGCCCTCCACGACGTAGACGGGGATGGTGGCGACTCCGGCCTCGCGGGCGGCGAGGGTGCGGCGCTGTCCGGCGCGGACGATGACGTTGCCGTGCTCGTCGCGGCGGGCGAGGACCGGGGTGATGACTCCGTTCTCGCGGATCGACGCGATGAAGTCCTTGGTGATCGGGGCGCTGGTGCGGACGTTCGCCTCGATCACGAGGACGGTCGGGTCGATGTGCTGAACGGTCCCGGTTCCGGTGGTGATAGTCACGATGGTTTCTCCTCAATCGGTGTGCGACCATGAAGGTGACAAGTCCCGTGGTTCTAGACCAACTACGGGGCTTTTGTCGTCTTCCTGATCGTTTTTCTTTGCCTCTCCGGCGAGTGAAAACCAATTGAGTGGAGTCGGCGGAGTGACGCCGATCCCGGGCGAAACAAGCCCGAAGGGCGCGTCCGGGATCGGTGGCACGCAGCCGATGGAGCGAGATAGGTTGAAACCGCGGAGAGGTGAAGAAAACCTAGAAACGCGCCGCGCAGCGGCTCCCGCCGGCGGTGCTCCGTCACCGCTGCGCGAGCGCAGCTCGCGCCCCCGACCGGGGAGACGGGTGTGGCCTTCGCCGTATACGCGACCGCGGTTCCGTCCAGCGCGAGACTGCGGCCTGTGGCACTGTGTGCAGATGATGATGTGGCGTGAGACGGCATCAGCCGAAGCGCAAGAGGATCTCGACGGCCTGCTCGATCTGACGATGACTCGCGCCGTTGAGGCTCTCGGAAAGCGCGGTGAGCTGGGCCCGTTCTCCGCCTCGATCGACACCGACGGGCGCAGCGTTCTGAGCATGGTGGGGCCGGAGCCGGGTCGCGGGAACAACTCGTCCCAGGCGGACCTCGACGAGCTCCGGCGTGCGAGCAGAGAGAACCGGCAGTCGTTACGGGCGGTCGCGTACGTCAGCGTGGTCACGATCAGCGGGAGCGGTGATGCCATCCGAGTCGAGTCGGAACATCGGGAGGGCATCGCGCTGGTGGTCCTGGTTCCCTACACCCGGCTTCGTCTTCGCAAGCAACTGAAACTCGGCGAGATGCGCCTGCAGGCCGGCGTAGTCGACATCTGGGCGCCGGAGGTCTGACTTCCTCGCGACCGATGACCACGCATGACCGCGTGTCCCACGAGGAACGCGATGCCGAGCGTGAGCCAGGCCAGCAACCAGGCGAGCAAAGGACCTGCCGCGTAGCGGCTCCCGCCGGCGGTGCTCCGTCACCGCTGCGCGTGCGGAGCTCGCGTCCCGCCTCCGGCGGAACACGGGGGAGCGCGAGGGGATCGCCCCTCGTGGCCGGCCCGAAGGCCGGCCCCTCCCCCGCGCTACTCGGCGGGCGTCAGGAACGCGATCAACGCGGCGGCCTCGGCGGTACCGTCGTCGTAGACAGGCATCCCGCCGGGTCCGCACTCCCCCGGCAGTCCGAGCGTATTGCGGGTGTGCGCGAGGATCTCCGCGTCGGTCGCGGTGGCGTTCTCCGGGTCCTCGTCGCGGCTGGTCGCGAGGATGAGGGCGAGCTGGTCGGCGCTTGCGCGGCCGGTGTCGGTGCGGGTCATGGTGTGGTCCTCTCAGCGGTTCAGGAACGGGGCGACGCGGCGGATCGCTGCGCGGCGGGCGTGGGCGACGCAGTGGCGGAACGAGCCGCTGGTGATGCCGTGCAGCTGGTCGGAGTGCCACGCCTCCCAGACCCCGGACTTGCGGCGGGTGACGTGTACCGAGGGCGTCGTCTTGGGGTCGGTGCCCACGACGCGGACGTCGACCGCGCGGGTTTTCGCGAGCGTGAGGTAGGTCTTCGCGGTGGTCTGCAAGTCGGTGGCGGTCTGCATGGTGTGGGTGCTCCCTCTGGCTGATCGTTTTTCTTTGCCTCTCCGGCGGGGAAAACCGTTTGAGTGGAGGCGGCGTAGTGACGCCGATAGCGGGCGAAATAAGCCCGCAGGGCGCGTCCGCTCTCGGTGGCACGGAGCCGGTGGAGCGAAATAGGTTGAAACCGCGGAGAGGTGAAGAAAACGGGTGGAACGGGCCACATCGCGGCCTCCCCTCGGCGGCGCTCCGTCACCGCTGCGCGAGTGCAGCTCGCGCCCCGGACCGGGATCACGCCCTGAAGAACGACAATTGCCGATTAGGGTCGAATCTGTCGTTTATATACGCCCCTGCATTGAGGTCAAGGCCTGGGTCATCGATACGTGCCTCTGTTACGAAGTATGCGGACACATACTTTTCGACGACCGGAGCCCCGCATGCTCGCCACCGCACGACCTCAGACGCGAGCCACCGCTCCTGCCGTACTGCTCGATCACGGGACCCTGCCCGCGTTGCCGATGGACTCGGACCGGGTGCTCGTCATCCGCGCCGCGTCGGGCGATGACCGCGCGTTCGCGGCGATCGTGAACCGCTACTCGCGTCTGCTGCGAGCGATCGCGTCGCGAACCCTCGGAAGCTCCGCCGACGTCGATGACGTGGTGCAGGAGACGTTCCTCGCCGCATGGACGCACATCGACAACGTGATCGACGGGGACACGATCGCCGGCTGGCTGGCGACCACGACCCGCCGGCGCAGCATCGACCGCCTCCGCGCGCCCGCATCCGCGCGCCGGTCGGAGCTGAACGAGGAACTGCCGGCGCTCGAAAAGGACGACCCCGAAGCCGCCGGCCGATGCGCCGTTCTCGCGGCGGACGCTCGGCGGGTGCTCGAGAAGCTGCCGGTGCTGCAGCGTCGCTGCTGGGAGCTGCGGCAGCTGCACGAGCTCAGCTACGACGAGATCGCTCTCGACCTCGACCTAACCCCAGCTGCTGTGCGCGGGCTCCTCGCTCGTGCTCGACTGCTGATGGCAAGCGAACTCGCCCACTGGCGCTGACCAGCGCGAGGAACGAACACAGCCGCTCCCCCGAGCGACCGCTTCAGGGGGGGAGTGTGAGGGGATCGCCCCTCACGGGCCGGTGACGCCAACCCACTTGCTCGAGCGAGTCGTATCGGCGCAGTGCGCGGCGATCGCGGAAGTGCGCGCGTCGATTCCGGAGGATCACGTCATCCTCTACGTGCTCCGGATCGCGGACGGCTCGAGTAGAGCACCGGGCGGCTCCAAGCCACTAGCGTTGCCATCCAGTCCTGAAGGTGATGGTTCCGTGATGGCAACAGCGTTGAAGCTCGTCGGGAAGTCAGTAGCGTTCGTCGCCCGCGTCGTGGGTGCGGCGGTGTCCGCCGGACTGGCCTCACTCGGTGTGGGCAGTTATCAGCAGCCAAATCCGGGGCCGCCGCCCTCGACCACGGACAATCGCGAATATCGCCCGTAGAAGAAGATCATCGCGGTGACGTCGGCCTCGGCGATCGCGGAAGTGCGCGCGGCGATTCCGGAGGATCACGTCATCCTCTCCGCGCTCCGGATCGCGGACGTCTCGGAGTAGGGGCTCAGGCCGTCCCGGCGAGGAGTGCGACGGCCGCTGCGGAGAAGAGAACAACGGCAGCCAGGAGAGCGCCGCGGGCCCGAGCGCGCTTGTCGACCGCGACCTCGGACACTTGCGCGGAGTGGATCTCGGAGTCGCGATAAAGCGGCACGATACCGGCGACGACGAGCGCGGCACCTGTCACGGCCAGCAGCAGAGCGATCCCGTCCCACATGCCGACCAACTTACTCAGCCGCGGGGGCGGCGCTGCGGCGGGGTGCGCGCTGGGTGGTTGTGGTGACGACGGCGGTCGCGCGGGTGAGGTTGGGGCCAATGGCGTCGGCTTCGAGGACGCGGCCGGTGCGGCGGTTCTCGCCTTCGCCCCAGGCGACGGTGCGCTCGTAGCCGACGACGATCACGCCGTCTCCCTTGTGGAGGGAGGCGAGCACGTGCTCGCCCAGTTCGAACTTCGCTTCCACGTAGTGCGTGGTCGGGGCGTCGTGCGGGGTCCACTCCCCCGCGCGGTATTCGCCGGTGTTCTCGATGACGCGCAGCTTCACGATCTGCACGCGGCCCGCCTGCACGGCCTCGGGGTCGGCGGCGAGGTTGCCGGTGATGGTCCTGGTGCTCATCTGACGTCTCCTGCTCGTGCGGTTGGTGGGTCCCGTCGACGTCGACGGGTTCTCGGCCGCGGCCGCGGCCGCCGGGGTGTCGGTGGCGGGTGTCTCGATGCCCCAGGACGCCAGAGCGTCGCGGCGGGTGACTTCCACGGGCGGCTCGGACAGCGCTCTGCGCTGTTCGAGCTCGGCGCGCGTGACGGTGAGGGCGGGGACGCGGCGCTCGTCGCCGTAGGCGAGGCGGTAGAGCCGGTCGGCCTCGTTCTCCAGCCAGTCGACTTCGCCTTGCCGGTCGGCCTGTCCGGCGAGGTACCCGGCCCGGTAGTCGTCGCCAGTGACGTTCGGGCCGGTCATGCGGCGTGCTTCTCGATGAGGTCGGGGCGAAAGCCCGACCAGTGGTCCTGGTCGCTCGCGACGACCACGGGGGCGGCGGAATAGCCCAGCTCCTCCGTGACGTACGCGAGCGCTGCGGGGTTGGTGGTGATGTCGACGGTGGTGTACTCGATGCCCTTCTTCTCGAGCACCCGGTAGGTCATGGTGCACTGCACGCACGACGGCTTCGAGTAGACAATCAGGCCAAGTTGCTTCTGCTGCATCATCTCGATTCTCCCGACTTGACGTCTGTCACTGCTGAGTCTGACTGATCGTTTTTGTTTGCCTCTCCGGCGGGTAGATCCGTTCGAGCGGAGACGGCGAAGTGCCGCGGATCCCTGGCGGTACAAGGGAGCACGCGACCGCGTCGGGGATCCGTGGCACGCAGCCGGCGAAGCGAATTAGGGTCGGACCGCGGAGAGGTGAACAAGGCCGCTCCAAGCTCGGTCGCGAAGCGGCTCCATCGTGCGGCGCTCCGTCGCCGTCGCGGCAGCGCCCGGAACCGGGATTCACGGGGGAGCCGAGGGGGCTCGCCCCCTCGGAATGGCGAGATGAGCGCCGCGTGGCTCGGAATCGCTTCGAACAGCCGATTGACTCCTACGTCTGCGTGTCGTCACCGCCACGTTATGATGCATTTGATGCAACTTTGTTGCAGTCAGATCGGGTGGTGTGGTGATGGATCGAACGCTTCGGGCGTTGGCGCCGGTGACGTTGATCGCGCCGGAGCAGCAGACGTTCCAGGAGATGTTGACGGGGTGGGAGCGGCAGATGCGCGCTCGCGGTCTGGACGTGGTTACCGTTTCCAGCCGTCTCGGGTTGATTCGTCGTCTGCGGCTGTTCCTTGATGACTATCCGTGGAACTGGCGTGCGGCAGATGTCGAGGAGTTCACTGCGTCGCTGTTGTCGGGTCCGAAGCCGCTCGCGAAGTCGACGATCCGCAGCTATCACCTGATGATCCGCGGGTTCTCGGCGTTCATCACCGATCCCCGCTACGACTGGCCGGTGGTCTGTGAGGAGCGGTTCGGCACGCACCCGGTGCAGGTCTGTCACGACTGGAACACCCACGCTCACGTTGCCGAGTTCGAGGCGCGGCCCGCGCGGCGCCCGTTCAGCTACGACGAGCTCGAGGTCTTCTTCGCCCACGTGGACGCGGAGATCGACCGGATCACTGAGCAGGGTAAGAAGGGCGCGTTGGGGGCTCTGCGGGATGCGCAGATGTTGAAGACCATCTACGCGTTCGGTCTGCGCCGTAATGAAGCGCGGATGCTGGACGTGACCGATCTGCATCCGAACCCAGAAGCACCCGCATGGGGGACCTACGGGATGGTGCATGTCCGTCACGGGAAGTCCCGACGCGGCGGTCCTGCCCGCCGTCGCTCGGTGCTCGCGGTTCCGGAGTTCGAGTGGGCGATCCACGGCCTTCGCCAGTGGGTGGAGCAGGCGCGGCCTCTCTATGGCGAGACGGACAGCTCAGCGGTCTGGTTGACGGAACGCAGAGCCCGAGTCTCGGTCCGCCACCTGGACTCTCGGTTCGCGGTGCTGCGCGAGGGCGCGGGGCTCGATCCGGCGCTCACCCTGCACAGCCTGCGCCACTCATACGTCACGCATCTGATCGAGTTCGGGTACCCCGAGCGCTTCGTTCAGGAGCAGGTCGGCCACGCCTACTCGTCGACAACGGCGCTCTACACCTCGGTCAGCAACGACTACAAGAATCGGATCCTGGCGCGCGCGCTAGCGAACGTCTATCAGGAGGAGAGCACGCGATGACCGCAATCGAGATGACATGGAACCTCCGCCAGCTGATGGCTCAGAAGGGTCTGTTCAAGACGACGGATCTGGTGCCTCTGCTGAGCGAGCGGGGAGTCCAACTCTCCCGCGAGCAGATCTATCGCCTGGTGACCTCCAAGCCGGCACGGCTGAACATGGATGTGTTCGGAGCGCTCTGCGACATCCTCGACTGCAGCCCGGCGGAGCTGGTCACCTTCACCAAGACCGGGACCGTGACACAGGTCGCTGCAACCGCTGCCGGGCGCCGCAAGGGACCCTCGATCGGGGATCTACGCCCCATTCCGGCGACCATCCGCCGCGCGGACTGACACGCCTCGGTGACGCCCCCACGTAGCGACCAAGTCACCGTGTTGGTCGAGCGTCTGCACCGATCCTGCGATGTCTTCATGACCCTGACGGTCGCCGAGGTCAAGGAGTTGGTGGAGCGGTACGTGCCGACGTCGAACAGTCAGACGCGGCTGCGGCACTACGTTCAGGGCCGTCCCGATTTTGCAGTGTCGGGTGACGCTTTCATGCCGCGCGTCGCGCAGCGCTTTCTGCACGACCTCACTCGTGACGGGCTGGTGCAGGTCGTGCTTCCGCGGTGCCTGAGTTGTGGCGATGCCCGGCTGCTGACGAAGACGCTCGCCGACGGGAGACGGGTCTGCGGTCGCTGCGAAGGCGCCGCGGGCCGACGCGAGTGCGCTGGCTGCGGTCGACACCGCACGATCATGGCCCGCGCAGCCGAGGGCGGCATCTGCTCGAGCTGCTGGCGTCACCGGCCAGAGGCGCGCAAGATCTGCAGCCGCTGCAACCGTCCCGGACTGATCCAGGAACGCACGATCGACGGGCCTGTCTGTGCCCGCTGCGCCACAGGGACCGTGCTGCCCTGCAGCAGCTGCGGGCAGACCGCGAAGATCACCGGCTACCTCCTCGGCGGAGCGCACTGCCTGCGCTGCTACAACCAGATCCGACGCGTCCCTCTCCCCTGCCGGACCTGCGGCCAGTCGCGCATCATCGCCTACCTCGACACCGCGGGTCAGCCGTGCTGCGCCAGCTGCGCAGGAGTCCCTGCTCGGTTCGGCTGCCGCGACTGCGGCGGGGAGACGGACCTCATCGGACGCCTCTGCGCGCCCTGCGCTGTCCGGGTCCGCAGCTTGACGTTGATCACGCGCGACGACGGAACCATCAACGAGGTGTTCCAGCCGCTGCGCGACTACCTCCTCGCCTCACACCGCAGCCACACCCTCGCCGCCTGGACCACACGAAGCGCCAGCGCGACCCTCATCCGAGATTTCGTCAATGACCGCCTCGCCCTCAACCACGACAGTCTCGATCGCGCCACACCCAGACGAGCAGTCGACCACGTCCGAGATCTGCTGGTCGCGGTCGGGTTGCTGCCCGGCCGCGACGAACGCCTCGTCCGCGCCGAGCGGCGCGTCGACGCGGCGATAGCCGCGGCATCCGCCGAGCACCGGCCACTGCTGCGCCGCTATGCCACCTGGGAGATCATCAACGACCTGCGCAGACGCGCCGCGCGATCGCCGTTGAGCATCTCCGCGGCAAGCCGAGCTCGTCAGAAGATCGAGGCCGCCGACCTCTTCCTCCGCCACCTCGCGCACTCCAACACCGACCTCGGATCGGTGCGTCAAGCGCAGCTGGAGCAGTTCGTCCTCGATGAGCACATGGACCAGAACGCCCTCAGTGCGTTCCTAAGGTGGGCACACGGCGCCCGCCTCCTCGGCGATGTCGAGCTGGTCATCCGCCAGCCCGCCACACCCAGCCCGGGCCATACCCAGACCGAACTCCTCGCCGCGATCACCACGCTCTGCGAGGACGAAAGCATCCCGCTCCGTGCCCGAGTCGCGGGCCTGCTCGTCGCCCTCTTCGGGCAACGCTTGACCCACCTGGTCACCCTTACCCGCGCCCAGATCGACGTCAGCGAACTCCACAACAGCGTCTCAATCCGACTGGGAGACGAACCCGTCCGGCTCCCGCCGGTCCTGGCGCAGCTCACGCTCGAACTCCGAGATGCTCCCCGCCCCTGGCCCGAAGAGCCCGAACAAGGATGGCTGTTCCCCTCGATGAAAGCCGGACAGCCGGTGCAGCCGTCCACCCTCGGATCCGAGCTGAAACGGCACAGCTTCAGCGCTACACGACTGCGCAGCGCAGCCCGCTTCAACCTCGCCGGCAAGATCCCGCTCGGCCCCCTCGAGGAACTCACCGGCATCGGAGCCCAATCGCTCAACCGGTGGGCCACCACCGCCCAACGAGACTGGTCGGCCTACATCCCACTCCGAACAGAGCTGCAGTCTGAACCGATGGATGCACCGCACGGTGTGGCTGAAGGTACGGCCGAGCCGGAGGGTCGCGCTCAAGAGCGCGACAGACCGTAGTGGGCTGGAGCGAGCCGGCGACTTTCGGCTTTCTGTGGCGGCATCCTGATGCCGCTCCGTGTCGCGTCTAGTCGAGGAGCTCCGTCCGGATTCGAGCAGCGACGGCCTCGCGGAGGGGGCGGACGTTCTCGGCGCTCCAGTCGGTCGGGTCGGGGAACTTCCACTCCAGGAACCGGCCGGTGGGAGTCGCGGGGAGAGCGAGGCCGGGCTTCATCGCGACGACGATGTCGGCGGTCTCGAGGTCCTCGACCGTGACGGCGCGAGGGGTGCGGTCGCTGATGTCCAGGCCGAGTTCGGCGACGGTCGCCGCGATCGCAGGGTTCACCGTGTCGGCGGGCGAGAGGCCGGCGGAGGTGGCGGTGAAGCGGTCCCCGGCGAGGACTTCGAGCAGGCCTGCGCCGAGCTGGGAGCGGCCGGCGTTGTGCTGGCAGAGGAAGAGGACGGTGGGCTTCTCGGTCATGCGGGGATGCTGCTTCCGGTAGTGGTGCGGGTCCAGGTCTGGGTGGCGATCTGCACGGCATCCCACGGGGAGCCGAGCGGGGGTGTGTACGAGAGGTCGAGGTCGGAGACCTGCTCGACGGTGAGCCCGGCGAACAGGGCGGTCGCGTAGGTATCGACGCGCTTCGCCGTCTCGGTGCCCAGGCGGCCGACGAGCTGCGCGCCGAGCAGCCGACCGTCGCGGGTGTCGCCGGTGATGCGGATCGTGATGGGCTGCGCGCCCGGGTAGTAGCGCTTGTGGTCGTCCGCGACCGCGGTCGTCGTCGCCGGAGAGAAACCGGCGGCGAGGGCCTCGTGCTCGCGCAGGCCAGTACGGGAGGCGACGAGATCGAAGACCTTCACGACCTGCGTGCCGACGGAGCCGGCGAACCGGGCATCGCCGCCAAGGGCGTTCTCGCCCGCGACCCGGCCCTGCTTGTGCGCGGTCGTGCCCAGCGGCAGGTAGGTGCTGCCGAGCAGGCGATGGTGCGTGGTCACTCCGTCGCCCGCGGCGAACACGTGCGGGAGGCCGGTGCGCATCGCCTCGTCCACGACGACGGCGCGGCCGGCGCCCAGGGACGCTCCCGCGCGGGCGAGCAGGTCGGTGTTCGGCTTCACTCCGACGACCAGGAGCACGACGTCGGCGGTGCGGGTGAGGGGTGTGCCGTCGTGGTCGGCGTGCACGGCGAGGCCGGTCGCGGTCTTCTCGATCGAAGCGACAGTCGCGCGGGTGAGGACCTCCACGCCGCGCTCGGTCAGCTCGGTGTGGACGAGGGCGCCGAGTTCGGGATCGAGAGTGGAGAGCACCTCCGGGCCGCGCTGGAGCTGCGTGACCTGGAGGCCTCGGACGGTGAGGGCTTCGGCCATCTCGAGGCCGACGTAGCCGGCGCCGACGATGATCGCGGTCTGCGGGTCGCGGCTGTCGAGGTACCGCTCGAGCGCGAAGGTATCGCCCATTGAGTGCAGCACGTGCACCCCGTCGTCCGGCCCCAGCTCGTCCAATCCGGCGATGCCGGCGGAGGAGGCGAGGGCGCCGGTGCCGACGATCAGCTCGTCGTACCCGATCCGGTCAAGTGTGCCGTCGGGGGTGCGGACGGTGAGCTGCTGTCCGGCGACGTCGATGTCGGTCGCGAAGGTGTCCAGGCGCAGGGTCATGCCGGTGGCCTCGAGGTCGGCGTGGGTGCGGTGCGCGAGCGATTGCCAGGGCTGGACCTCGCGGGAGAAGTAGTACGGGATCCCGCAGATGGAGAAGTTCGGGTAGGAGTCGGCGACGACGACGGTCACGTCGACGGACGGGTCGAGCTCGCGGGCGCGCAGCGCGGCGGAGATCCCCGCGTCGCTGCCGCCGATGGCGACGAGATGCATCAGAAGGCCTTTCGGATCAAACGTGCGAGGAGGTCGAGGCGGCCGGGACCACGAGGTCCCCGGCGGCCCGGGCGGCGCCCGGGAAGAGAAACACGGCGATGCCGACGCCGATCGCGGCACCGACAAGCTGCGCGCCGATGAAGGGCAGGACGGAGGTGGGGGCGATGCCGGCGAAGGTGTCGGTGAAGACGCGGCCGAGGGTCACGGCGGGGTTCGCGAACGAGGTCGAGGACGTGAACCAGTACGCCGCACCGATGTACGCGCCGACCGCGGCCGCCGCGAGCGGGCCGCGGTTCGTGCGGGCGAGGGAGAGGATCACGAGGACCAGGCCCGCAGTGGCGACGACCTCCCCGAGCAGGTGCCCGGCGGTGACTCGCTCCGTCGTCGCGATCGAGGACGGGATTTCGAACATCGCGTTCGCGAGGACCGCGCCGCCGATGCCTCCGAGCAGCTGCGCGCCCACGAACACTGCCAGCTCCCGCCCCAGCAGGCCGGTACGGTCGCGACGACCGAGCAGCGCGTCGACGGCGGAGACGAGCGGGTTGAAGTGCGCCCCCGACACCGGGCCGAAGACGAGGATCAGCACCGCCAGTCCCAGCGCGGTCGCGAGGGAGTTCTCCAGCAGTTGCAAGCCGACGTCGTCCGGGGAGAGCGACTGGGCGGCGATGCCGGAACCGACGACGATCGCCACGAGCAGACCGGTGCCGAGGAACTCGGCCACGGCCCGACGAGCGAGCGAAGGAGGGGAAGTGGTGTCCATGTCGTCGGCCATCTTGACCGCTCGCAATCACTCAGTCAAGATTGAGTCAATGAACACCGAGCGAACCGAACTGGAAGCGCGCGCCGCCCGGCACGCAGCCCTCAGCGACCCCGCGCGGCTGCGGATCACGGACCTCCTCACCCTCGGAGACCTCGCGCCGCGGGAGCTGCAGGACCGCCTCGGCATGCCCTCGAACCTCGTCGCGCACCACCTCGCCGTCCTCGAGCGCGAGGGCATGATCCTTCGTCGCCGCTCGGAGGCGGACCGGCGCCGCAGCTACGTCCACCTGATCCCCGGGGCGTTCGACCAGCTCGGGCCCTCGACCACCGCGGCCGCGCGGCGGGTGCTGTTCGTGTGTACCGCGAACTCCGCCCGCTCCCAGCTCGCCGCGCAGCTCTGGGCGCAGCGCAGCTCGATCCCCGTGGCATCCGCCGGCACGCACCCCGCCGCGGCGATCGCGGCTGGCGCCATCACGACTGCCGAGCGGCACGGCCTGACGCTGACAGGGAATGCTCCGCAGCAGTTCGCGGACGTCGCCGCCGACACCGACCTCGTGATCACTGTCTGCGACGCCGCGCACGAGGAGCTCGGCTCGGAGGTGCTGCACTGGTCGATCCCCGACCCGGTGCCTGCCGGCACGGACGCCGCGTTCGATGCCGCCTACGACGAGCTCGCCGCGCGCGTCGACGCCCTTGCGGCGAGGGTCACGGCCGCCTGATCAGACGCGGGTGAGCATCCCCGCGAGAGAGTCGAGCGCGCCGGGAACGAGGGAGAAGTACGCCCACGTGCCGCGCTTCTCGCGGGCCAGGATCCCGGCGTCCACGAGGATCTTCAAGTGGTGCGACACCGTGGGCTGGCTCAGCCCGACCGGCTCCGTGAAGTCGCACACGCACACCTCGCCCGAGCTGCTCGACGCGACGATCGACACCAGGCGGAGCCTCGCCGGATCTGCCATCGCCTTCAGCGCCCGGGCCAGTAGCTCTGCGCCCTCGGCACTCAGCGGCTCGCGCGCGAGCGGCGCGCAGCACTCAGCCGCCGCCGCGGTGGGAGTCAGCTCGATCGTCGCCATGCCTCCACCCTCCCACACATTGACAGCCATCGATATAGCGGGGCAGACTCGATCCATCGATGGCCGTCGATGTTGAGGAGTGCACCTGTGACCATGCTGCTGACCGTCCCGCCCCGCACCGACGAGCGCCGCCTCACCGGCCTGCCCGTCGCCGTCATCGGCGCCGGCCCTGTCGGCCTGGCCGCTGCCGCGCAGCTGCTCGAGCGGGGCCTGGACGTCATCGTCTACGAGGCCGGCGAGAGCGCCGGAGCCGCGGTGCAGCAGTGGGGCCACACCCGACTGTTCTCCCCGTGGGAGTACCTGGTCGATGCTGCCGCCGGACGCCTGCTCGACGCCGCCGGCTGGGAGGCGCCCGCCGCGAAGAAGCTGCCCACCGGGCACGAGTTCGTCCGCGATTACCTCGCCCCGCTCGCCGCGACCCCGCAGCTCGCCCCCGTCATCCGCTACCGCTCCCGCGTCACGGCCGTGACCCGCGAGGGCATGGACCGCACCCGCTCCACCGGCCGCGCCGCCACTCCGTTCCTGCTGCGCCTGGACGCCCCGGAAGGCGCCGTCGACGTCACCGCCCGCGCCGTCATCGACACCTCCGGCACCTACTCGACCCCCAACGCCCTCGCCTCCGCTGGCCTCGACCCCATCGGCGCCGCCGACGTCGCGGAGCACCTCAGCCACGCACTGCCGGACGTGCTCGGCGCCGACCGCGCCCGCTTCGCCGGGAAAAGCGTCCTCGTCGTCGGCGCCGGCCACTCCGCCGCGAACACCCTCATCAAGCTCGCCCGACTCGCCCGCGAGGAACCGGGCACGAGGATCACGTGGGCGATTCGCGGTATCAGCCCGCTGCGCGTTTTCGGCTCTGGCGATGACGAGCTGGAGGAGCGCGGCAAGCTCGGCGGCACCGTCCACCAGCTCGTCCGCGACGGCGCGATCACCCTCTTGGACCGCTTCGAGATCGACCGCCTCGAGAAGACCACCACCGGCCGCGTCGCTGTGAGGGGACGCCGCCGGAAGGAACGCGAGAGCATCGAGGCCGACGTCGTCGTGCAGGCCACCGGGTTCCGGCCCGACCTCGACATGCTGCGCGAGATCCGCGTCTCCCTGGACGAAATCGTGGAAGCACCCCGCGCCCTCGCGACCCTCATCGACCCCAACCTGCACTCCTGCGGCACCGTCGACCCGCACGGCGTCGCCGAACTCGCCCACCCCGAACCGAACTTCTTCATCGCCGGCATGAAGTCCTACGGCCGCGCCCCGACCTTCCTCCTCGTCACCGGCTACGAGCAGGTCCGCTCGATCGCGGACGAGCTCGCGGGCGACCACGCCGCCGCCCGACGCGTCCAGCTCGTGCTCCCCGAGACCGGCGTCTGCTCCACCGACATCGGATCCGCTGGAGGAAGCTGCTGCTCATGATCGCGATCCGGGCGATGCTCCCCGAGGACTGGGCGGCGGTCGAGGCGATCTACCGCGAGGGCATCGCGACCGGGCACGCCACCTTCGAGGCCGAACCGCCGACCTGGGAGACGTTTGACGCGGGGAAGCTCGACGTCGGGCGCCTGGTCGCCGTCGACGGCGACCGTGTCCTCGGATGGGCGGCGCTCTCCCCCGTGTCGAGCCGACCCGTCTACCGGGGAGTGGTCGAGCACTCCGTCTACATCGCCGCCGCCGCCTGCGGCCGCGGCATCGGCGCAGCGCTCCTACAGGCACTCATCGATGCAGCGGACGCCGCCGAACTCTGGACGATCCAGTCGAGCATCTTCCCCGAGAACACCGCCAGCCTCGCCCTCCATGACCGAGCCGGATTCCGCCGCGTCGGCACCCGCGAACGCATCGCCCTAATGGCGTACGGACCCGCAGACGGCACCTGGCGCGACACGATCCTCATCGAACGCCGACGCCGGAATTGACGGACGCGGGATCTGCGGACAAGCAGCGCGGCCCGCGGAGTCAGGCTGGCGCTGGGTGCAGTCGACTGTTGAAGATGCGTCGTCGTCGCCTCCCAATCCGGCGCCGTCGGCGCGGCCGCCGGACAGCTGCTCGTCCTCGTCCCCATCTACGCGGGCTTCCTCGTCGTCATGGCCGCCGCCGGACTGGGCATCGCGCGACTCTTCCGCCTCGAGAACTCCGCGACCCGCGCACTCGTATTCAGCGGCGCGACCCGCAACTCTCTCGTCGTGCTGCCGCTCGCGCTCGCGCTGCCCGCATCACTCGCGCTCGCTCCGGTCGTCGTCGTCACGCAGACCCTCGTGGAGCTCGTGGGCATGGTCGTCTTCGTCCGACTGAGTCCACGGCTCACGCGGGACCGGGCCGGGGCCCTGGCATCGAATGAGGCGGACGCCGGACTTCACTGAGGGTCTGGCTTTCCTGATCGGTCAGGCTTCTTGCGTCGCGGCGGCTCCGGTGCGTCGAGCGCGGATCCTGAGCATCAGAGCGGGGCCCTGGAACACCTCGTTCAGCACCTGACCCATCAGAGCAAGAATTTCTTCCGCATCGAGTTGGTCCGGCGCATCCTCAATATCGCCGTGCGCCATGTCGTTCCCGAAGTACCGCACCTCGTGCGCCTGGTCAGCGATCGAAGGGCGGATCAGTTGCTTATCGCGTAGCGCGTTGATCTTCTTCGACAAGTCGCCGGACGTGATGCCACTGGCTTTCGCCGTCGCCTCGATGACGGTGCGTGCCATGAGGATCGCCGCCATGTAGTTGCCGATGCTGACGCTGGTGTAGGCCTCCTTCGCGGCGCGGGCGATAGCGACAGGAACGTCCTCGATCTCAGGAGCCTCGGCCGCGAGCGGCAGCCAGGCGAGAGCGGTCTCAACCTTTGCGATCGCCCGTGTGATGTAGCTCATGTCTACTGTGTCATCGACGGCAGCTAGGCCGTTATTCGTATCGACACCCATCCCGATGACAAGACCCGAGCAGTTGTCGCATGTGGCAGCGAACCGAAGCTGTGTCGCGTTGCCAGAGATTCGTCCCCATCGAGGAGTCACATGGCTGTACTTCGAGCAGTAGGGACACAGAGTCGAGGCCATGACGTTATTGCACCACAGAGCCGTCACCTCAGGGATCAACAGCAGCGCACCGACGCGAACGGGCCCTCCTGCCCTGTCCTGAAATTCAACCGTTGAACGAGTCAACGCTGGCATCGCCGCCGCTCGCGCGAACGGAACCCAATTCGGTCGGCCCCTGTCGGATCCGGTCGTGATCGCGGACAAACTCGCCATCGCCGCGGACGCGCGAGCGCGTGGCCGGACCGCTGAGGACGCCGCTCGACTCGTCGGCTGGAGTCGAGCGACGCTCTACCGCCATCAGCAGGCTCACGCGGCTCGCGAGAGCGCCGCTCTAGCGACTGATGAGACCGCGCCATAATCCGAACACCGCGCAGAACGAACACAGACCTTGCGCCAGTCGGTGAGCATCAGTCGTCCCAGCGGTCGCCGCGATGCGGGTCGTGCTCGTCGTTGACCGGGGACCAGGCGTGCAGCTCGGCCCACTTCTGGGCGGCGTCGGTGTGTCCGGCCTGGGTGAGGAGGTCGATGATGCCCGTCGCGCGCCAGCACGGCAGCGTCGGAGCGATCGCTTCCGTGACGGCCGGGTCGGAGAGCGTGGCCGCGAAAGCCGCGACGGCCGCCTGGTAGGTCGCCGCCGGGTCGGGCGTGGTCTGCTGCTGCTCGCTCATCGGTGGGTTCCTTCCGGGGTGTGGGCGTCGCCCTCGTCGTCGTCGCTCGCGTGCTCCGCGATCCACAGGTCCGCGGCCTCATCTCGTCCGAATGCTCGCAGGAGTCCGGCCAGCGCGTCGACCTCGGCGCAGCTGAGTCGCACGGCCAGCTCGTCGGCGGTGTCTCCGTGGGAGAACACGGACGCGAACTCGGCCACCGCGCCCCAGAGGGTCGGCTCCTCGGCCGCGGGGCTGGTGGTGATGGTGTCGGACATGGCGTTTGCTCCTCGGTGGTGGTGCGGGTCAGGATTCGGTGCGGGTGAGGGTGTCCACGAACATGACGCCCTCGGGGCCGGGGATCGTGGCGGTGTGTGCCAGCGCCCACCCGTTGCGTGCCAGACCTGAGAGGTCGACGTCGCGCTCGGCGATCCGGCGCAACTGGCTCTGCATCCCGTCCTCGTTTGCGGCCGGGACGAAGGTGCTGACGGTGGTGATCTGCTGCATGTTCTTCCTCTTCCTCATCGTTTTTTTGCCGTGAAGGCGGTTCTCCGCCTGAGCAACCGGAGGGCGCAGTGCAACCCGCAGGGCGGCGGTGGAGAGAGTTTCGGCGCGATGTGAGGGAGCGCAGCGACCGCGTGCCGAAAGTCTCGGAGGAGCCGGTGGCGCAGCCACTTGAACGGAGCCCGTAGGTAGCTACGACCGCAGCGAAGCGGAGGGAGCCGCCGAAGGCTTCACGGCAAAAAAGTGTGTGAGCCCGTAGGGCGACCAACGGCGGCCGGCACCGCCGGCCGAACCTCTGGGCGGCGCTCCGTCGCCGCTGCGCGAGTGCAGCTCGCGCCCCCGGAACGGGGATGCCGGGGAGTGTGAGGGGATTGCCCCTCGCGGGCCGGCTGGAAGGCCGGCCCTCCCCCACCTGCGACCCCTGCATGTGAGACCGAAATCCGACTGCTGGACGCGGCGGATCTGGGGCACACCGAGATCTGATCGTCGCTGAAGGCCGGGGTCCCGCTCCCGGCCTTCGTCATTTCTGGTCCCCACCCGGAAAGGGGCCGCCGCGGAGGGACATCTGCCCGTTCCTGCACGGATGTTCACGGTAACGTCAGCCGACTCCTCAGCGGCGAGGAGGTCGGCGGGAGCTCGTGCCCCCGCCTGCTGCCGCTCGGGGCACTCAGCGAGGACCGACCCAGAGGACGACCATGCGACGACGACACGCCCTGCTCCCTGGAGCGCTCACCGGGCTGCTGCTGGCCTCCGGGCTCGTCGCCGGAGGGCCCGCCGCGGCTCCAGCGGCGGCCGCTCCGGTGGCCCCCGCTCCCGCCGCTCCCGCTCCCGCTCCGGACCGCCCCGTCGCGGCTCCGGACGCCGAGCCCACCGTGATCGAGCCGGAGGCGGACGCGACGACGCAGCAGGCCGCCCTCGCCCTCGACGCCGACTTCGTCGACGTCGAGATCCCGGCGCGCGCCCAGGTGCAGACGCACCGCGTGACGATCGCGCTCGTCGCTCCGCAGGGCACCGTCCCGGGCGGGTACACGACCGCCGACGCCGTCCGCGCCCTCGACATCGTCGACCGGTTCTACTCCCGCGAGACCAGCGGGGCGATCCGCTTCGAGCTCGACCAGGTCGTCGACTGGCAGGTCGTCGACCAGCCGATCGGCTGCACGAACACGGGCGGACTGCAGGACTGGATCGCGCAGAGGACCGGCTGGCAGCGCGGACCGGGCAAGCACCTGGTCGCCATGGTGCCTGAGGGTGACCCGTGCCCGAACTGGGCCAACGGCGAGCAGTCCGGCGATCCCGATGACGGCGGACGCGCGTTCCAGCCCGGACCGGACGCGTACTTCCTCGCGCACGAGCTCGGCCACAACCTCTCGCTGCCGCACGCCTACAGCGTGAACTGCGCCACGACCCGCGACTACGCCTCCATCCCGCTGCCCGCGGACTGCCGCCGCGAGGAGTACGGCAACCGGACCGACGTGATGGGCGGCGCCTGGTCGTTCCTGCCGCTGTCGTCCCCGTCGCTGGCGCGCCTGGGCACGCTGCCGAACACCCGCCAGCCGGTCTGCGGCGCACCCCGCACCACGACGCTCGACACCCTCGGAGCCGGACCCGCCGGCCGGCGTGCGCTCACCTGGAACGACCCGCAGGACACGGGCATCCGCTACTGGGCGCAGTACAACGACCGCGCCGACACGACGTCCGACGGCGGCGCGTACACGAGTCCCTTCCAGGTGCGCCGCGACGTCTCGGGCGTGCAGATCCTGCGCTCGAACCCGGGCCAGCCGTACGCCGGCGACCTGCTCGAGCGTCCGGGCGACGCGAGCGAGGCGAACGAGTTCGTGCTCGCCGGAGAGAGCGCAGTGCTCAACTCCGGCATGTCCGTGCGGGTCGACCGGATCGACGAGCTCACCCGGACCGCGACGGTCACCGTGACCGTGCCGTGCACCGACTACGTCGGCGACATCGCTCCGCTCGCCTCGTCGACGAGCGCTTCGTACACCTCGCCGTGGACCTCGGTCGGAGCGGTCGCCGACGGCGCCGCCTCGACGATCTGGGGCTCCTGGCCCCGGGTCGGAGAGCAGCACGTCGAGCTGCGCTGGCCGAGCGCCGTGACCGTCGACAGCGCCTCGGTGCTGTTCGCGAGCGACGCGGCCGACGCCGACGGACGCGGGCTGATCCCCGCGCGGTCGTGGCGGGTCGAGCACCTGGTCGGCGACGTCTGGACTCCCGTGAGCGGAGCGGCTCCCGGCCGCGAGCGCGACGTGCTGAACCGCGCGACGTTCGCTCCGGTGACCACGACGGCGCTGCGGCTCGTGTTCACGGCGTGGGGAGCCGGCGAGTACGGCGGGTCCACGGGCGTGGCCGAGATCGAGGTGAACGGCATCGCCCTCGCGGCCTCGGCGGGGGCGCGCGGGACGCTGCAGAGCGTGCCGACCGCGACGACGCGCGACCTCGCGCAGTCCGTGCTGGTGCGCGACTCCTCCGGTCGCGCCCTCGCGGGCCGCTCGGTGGGCTTCGCGATCACCGGGCCGGCGGCCTTCGAGAGCGGAGCGACGACCGCCGCGGTGCTGTCGGGCGCCGACGGCGTCGCCGCGCTCCCCCGGATCCGCACCGGCTCCACCGCCGGCACCGTCTCGATCACCGCGCGCGTCGACGGCGTGACGACGGCGCTGGCCGGAGCGAGCGTTGCGCCCGGCGCCTCCGTCACCGCGAAGGCGACCTCGCGGCTGATCCTCGGGAAGGTCGTCGTCACGGTGACGGCGACGAACACCGGCCGCGCGGCCGCCGATCTGACCGTCGTGACGCCCTACGGCACGGCGTCCTCGGCCGCGGTCGCCCCGGGCGCCACGGTGACCAAGGTGTTCCGCACGGGCAAGAGCTCGATCGCCGCCGGCACCGGCACGGTCACGGCCGTCTCGGGCGCCTCGCGCGCGAGCGTCTCGGTGGTCATCCCGCGCGCGTGACCGGGACGGGGGCTGCCCGCCCGCCAGGACGACTCCGTCCGGGCGGGCGGCTGCTGTTGGCGTCGAGGTGACGCGCCCGGCGACGTGCCGCGGCGGAGTGATCGGGGGACACGATGAGGCGGACGACCGCAGGGATCGCACTGGCAGGAGCACTGCTGCTCGCCCTGACGGGATGCGCGGGCGGAGGCGGGACGGTGGGCGAGGTCCGACTTGTAAGCATGACAACAAGTCAGCGCGGCCCGCTCGTCAGAACAGAGGAGGGAGCTGCCCTGAGGTGAGGATCAGCCGCAGCCCGACCGCGAGAAGAGCGCCCGTCGCGATGACGACTGTCGTCGGCGTTCTGGTCCCAGTGAGCGCGCTGGTCGGTGATGATGAGGGCGACCTGATCGGGGGTCGCGAGGCCGGTGTCGGTGTCGGTGCGGTACATGGTCTGTTCCTCTCAGCGGGTTGCGGCCAGCGCGGTGTTGATGTCGACGGTAATCCCGCGCTCCGCGAGGCGGTCGAGGGTGGCGGGCTCCTTCGCGATCTGCTGCCAGCCCTCGGGCGAGATGACGACCGCGGGATCCCCGTCCGCGTCGTTGAAGACGACACAGGTGCGCGAGTCGAGAACGGCCCCGGTGCGCGGGCAGAGGATGTTCTTGCTGACGAGGTAGGTGACCGTCTGGTCACGGAGGATCGCTTCGAGGGTGTCCATGTGTGTTGCTCCTGCTCCTGGCTGATCGTTTTTCTTTGCCTCTCCGGCGGGGAAAACCGTTTGAGTGGAGCCGGCGGAGTGACACCGATCACGGGCGAAATAAGCCCGTAGGGCGCGTCCGGGATCGGTGGCACGCAGCCGGTGGAGCGAAATAGGTTGGAACCGCGGAGAGGTGAAGATTCTCAATCAGGTTTGTCAAGCCAGCGGGGGTGGTCTGGCTCGGTTGTTCTTCCTTCTCTCCCAGCGTTTTTTTGCCTGGAAGGCACGTAGTGCCGAGCAGGGTCGGAGGTGGGAGCGCAACCCGGAAGGCGGAGGAGGAGAGGTTGTCGGCGCGATGTGAGGGAGCGCAGCGACCGCGTGCCGAGAACGTCGGAGGAGCCGGCCGCGCAGCGGCTTGCGTGGACGCCGCAGGCCCGTACGTTGCCGAAGGCTTCCAGGCAAAAATGCGCACAGCGCACAGCACCGCGTCGGCCGGAGGTCGGCGTCCATGTCGGTGCCCGCGTCCGAGATCGTCTGCGCACCAGGGGCGTGCTGCTCCATCGGGCCGCACGTGCTGCCTTTGTATGCAGTGCGTACCGCTGAGAAGCCGCATATCTCCGCGGAGTAGGCCGGTTCCGCCGCGCCACGGGTGCGAGCATGACCGTAGGAGGCCTGGATGCGTGACGCGGTGATGGTCGTCGAAGACGACGTCGAGATGGGCGAGCTCATCAAGCGGGGCCTCACCGGCGACGGCTACGACGTCGACCTGTTCTCGAACGGGGTCGACGCGCTCAATTCGGCGCGCGAAGCGGACTACTCCGCGGCGATCCTCGACGTGATGCTCCCGGGGATGAGTGGCTTCGAGATCTGCCGGCACCTGCGCGCGAGCGGTGCCACGCTCCCGGTGATCATGCTCACCGCCCGCGACGCCCTGCAGGACCGCGTGTTCGGCCTCGACGCGGGCGCCGACGACTACCTCGCGAAACCGTTCCACTTCGAGGAGCTCTCCGCCCGCCTCCGAGCGATGATCCGCAGAGAGCACCTCACGAACCGGGCACCGGTCGTGCTGGGAAATCTGCGCGTCGACCCCTACGCGCACGCCGCGACGGTCGACGGCGCCGTCCTGCCTCTGAGCCCCAAGGAGTTCGGCGTCCTCCGCGCGCTCGCGGCGCGCGCCGGGGACTTCGTGCCGCGGGAGGAGATCCTGCTCGAGGTGTGGGGGTCGGCGGAGTTCGTGGACCACAACATCGCGGAGCAGTACATCAGCTACCTCCGCCGCAAGCTGGCCGCGTGCGGGGCGTCGGTCGAGATCCTCACCCGACGGGGTGCGGGCTATCGCCTCGGGGTGACGCCGTGAGCTGGCGGTCCCTGTCGATCCGGGTGCGGATCACGGTGTCGAGCCTGCTGGTCGCGATGCTGTTCTTCGGGATCGTCGCGGTCGTCGTGCGCGAGCAGCTCGATCACATCCTCGATGCCTCCACGATCGAGCTGGTCCGCTCGGGAGCGTCGCAGGCGCTGATCGAGGAGAGCCGCGACACCGCCGAGGCCGTCGTCGGCGGCGTCAGCACGACGCTCCTGATCGCCCTCGCGATCCTGTTCGTCGCGTTCGCTGTGACGTCCTGGGTCCTGGTCGGCCTCGCGCTGCGCCCCGTCGGCAGGATGCGCGCGATCGCCGACCGGCTGCGCCAGGGACGCTCCACCGAGCTGCTCCCGGTCGGGCCCGCCCGCGACGAGCTCTCCGACCTCGCCTCGACCCTGAACGCGCTGATCGCGGACCTGCGGGAGTCGGCGGACCGGGAGCGGCGGCTCGTCGCCGACGCGAGCCACGAGCTGCGCACCCCGCTCGCCGCGCTGCGCACCCGGCTCGAGCTCGCTGAGCGGGTCCGCGACGATCCGGCGGCTCTCTACGCCGATGTCGTCGACGCGCGCCGCTCGATCGACCGCCTGCAGTCCCTGACGGACGGGCTGCTGATCCTGTCGAGGATCGACGCGGGCATCGCTACCGGCGACGCCTCCTCGGCGGCTCTGCGGGAGGAGGTAGCCGACAGCGTCGACCGCGCCCGGATGCTCGCCCGCGAGCGGGACCTCGCGATCGACTTCGTCGCCCCCGCCTCGATCGTCGCCGCCCGGTACCCGATCTCCCCGACCGATTTCGGCCGGATCCTGGACAACCTGCTCGCGAACGCCGTCACTGCGACGCCCGACGGCGGCAGCGTCAGCGCGACCCTCGTCGAGCGCGCCGAAGAGATCGTCCTCTCCGTCGACGACGACGGCCCGGGCGTTCCTGACGCGTTCCTCGCGGTCGCGACTGACCGTTTCACCCGCCCGGATGCCGCCCGCTCCCGCGACGGCGGCGCCGGCCTCGGGCTCGCGATCGTCGCCGGTCTCAGCCGCGCCGCCGGCGGCGAGCTCCGACTCCGCAACCTCGCCCCCCACGGCCTCGGTGTCGACGTCCGCATCCCCGCGACGCAGCCCCACCCGACCTCTCCTAAGGAGAACCGATGATCGACCCCCAATCCCTCCTCGACGGCGCCGGACCCTGGGCGATCGCCCTGGTCTGCCTGATCGCCTTCGTCGAGACGGGCCTGCTGATCGGGTTCTTCCTCCCCGGTGACACCCTCCTCTTCTTCACCGGTGTCTTCGTCGCGACCGGCGTGATCTCCCTGCCGGTGCCGCTGGTGATCCTGATGGTCGCCGCCGCCGCGTTCCTCGGCGACCAGCTCGGGTTCGTCATCGGCCGCGCGAGCGGGCCGCGGATCTTCGAGCGCAAGGACAGCGGGCTCTTCAGCCGCTCGAGCGTCGCCCGCACCCAGTCGTTCTTCGACCGGTTCGGCGGCTGGGCGGTCACCATCGCCCGCTTCGTGCCGGTCGTGCGCACCTTCGCCCCCGTCGCCGCGGGCGTCGGGAAGATGCACTACGGCCACTTCGTCGGCTTCAACGCACTCGGCGCCGCCGTCTGGTCCACCGGCGTGATCCTCCTCGGCTTCTTCCTCGGGCAGATCCCCGGCGTCGCGGACTTCGTGGGGAAGTACATCGACATCGTCCTCGTCGGCATCGTCGTGATCAGCCTCGCCGGCATCGCCCTCACCTACTGGCGGCAGAAGAACCGCGCCGGACGCGACGCCTGAGCCCAGCGCTCAGGGGGTCGCCGTGACGGCCGCGCGCGGTCGGCGGAGCGCGATCACCGCGACCAGCAGCAGGAACACCGCGAGGGCCGCGAGCGTGACCGGGCCGGTGCCCAGGCCCAGGCCCTTCTGGGCGACGGGATCCGCGAGCCAGTCGCAGACCGAGGCGCCGAGCGGTCGCGTGACGACGTAGGCGGCCCAGAACGCGAGGACCGCGTTCCGCCCCGTGAACCGGTGTGCGAGAGCGGGGATCGCGATGATCGCCGCGAACAGGACGGCGGAGGGCAGGTAGCCGAAGCCGAGGGTCGACGCGGTCAGGTCGCCCGCTGCGGTGCCGAGTGCGAACGTCCCCGAGACGGCGAGCCAGTAGAACGCGGCCCGGCGCGGCGTCGTGATCGAGTGGATCGACAGCGTCCGCTCCACCCGCCACCACACGAGGAAGACCGCCGCGAGAGCCACCGCGAACCCGAGGGTGGAGACGAGGTACGGGACACCGGCGACCACGTGCAGCACGTCGGCGGCCATCGTGCCGAAGACACTCACCATCAGCACCGCCAGCCAGTACACCCAGGGGACGTACCGGCGGGCTGCGAACTGCAGCGCCAGCGCGGCGAGGAACGCGAGCCCGGTCACTCCGACAACGATCACCGGGTCGAACGCGGTCGCGAGGAAGTCCGACGCCGTCTCGCCCATCCCCGTCGTCAGCACCTTGAGGATCCAGAACAGCGCCGTCGCCTCGGGCACCGTCGAGGCGGCGTACCGGCCGGCGACGAGATGTGAGCGGATCCGAGGGAGCGGAGGGCGGCGCTGATCGGTGAGGTGCATCATGCCGCCATGCTCGGGCAGCCTGCGGTACCCGGGGCTGGGGGCTTCGCCGGGTCCGTTGAACAAGCGCACAGCGACCCGCTCACCGGCAGCGCTGCCCGCTGCCTTCCGCCGTCATCTGGTCGGACGGTGCCCGGAGAAGCGCCGCCAACGGAACGACGGTGATGCAGCACGTTCGGTGTGCAGCCTGACCGCGAGCGGCGCCCAGACGATCAACGCCACCCCGGCGCCCAGGAGCAGCCCGCCGACGGTGTCGGAGATCCAGTGCGCACCGAGGTAGGTGCGGCTGAGCATCATCGCCACCGTGTAAAGGGCTCCGGCGATGCGGACCCACCACAGCGGGAAGACGATCGCGAGGACCATCGCGGTCGTGGCGGCGTTCGCGCTGTGGCCGGAGGGGAACGAGCCGAAGTCGGCGTTCACGAGGATCTCCAGCGGCCGCGGACGACCGACAGCGTTCTTGAGGATCTGCACCAGCAGCCCGCTCAGCGGCGCGGCGATCGCGAAGTACGTCGCCGCCCACCGACCCCGCCAGACCAGCAGCCCCACGAACACGACGAGCGGAATCACGATCGTGCCGACGATCCCGCCGCCGAGGCTGTTCATCACCAGCGACGGGACCAGCCAGAACGTGGACCGGTGCTCGATGATCTCGTTCATCCAGGCGGTGTCGAACCCGAACGGCTTGTCGTGCTCGCGGTAGAAGATCAGCGCGGCCAGGAGGATGGTGAGCAGCACCGCGAGGCCCGCCGAGATCAGCGGCCATCGTCGCGCCGCCCGATACGCGATCGCACCGTCCGGTAGGGGTTCCCGGTTCGGCATCAGTGTCGTCCTCGTCTCTCGACGCGAAGCACGCCGCAGAAGTCCACGCTATGAACGAGCCGTCTGTGGCGGCGGCGGATTCCCCTGCATCCGTTGTGAAAGCACAGAGCCTCGACCCCATCAGCTCGGTACCGACCTGATCGCGTTCGGGTACTTCGGGTCGTTGTGAGCAAACACAACGCAGCACGGCGCATCCCGAGCCGCCGCCCACTTCCCGACTGAGACTCTGCGGGCATGGACATCTCAACGACGGCAGCACCGTCCCGCGGCCGGCGGCTGCTCAGCAAGGTCCCCGAGGTCACGATCTGGTTCTGGATAATCAAGATCCTCTGCACCACGGTCGGTGAGAGCTTCGCCGACTGGATCAACATGGTCCTCGGCGTCGGCCTCATCGCGACGGCTGTGATCTTCATCATCGTCACCGCGGTCGTGCTCGCCGTGCAGATGCGGCTGCGACGCTACGTGCCCGCCGCGTACTGGCTGACTGTCGTGGTGATGAGCGTCACCGGCACCCTGCTCACCGACATCCTCACCGACCAGCTCGGAGTGCCTCTCTGGGCCAGCTCCCTCGTCTTCTCGCTGCTGCTCGTGATCGTGTTCGGCGTCTGGTATTCGAAGGAGCGCACCCTCTCGATCCACAGCATCGACACCACCCCGCGGGAGGCGTTCTATTGGGTCACCGTCCTGGTCACCTTCGCGCTCGGCACCGCCCTCGGCGACTGGACTCTCGAGCTCACCGGCTGGGGCCCTGGCGTCTCGATCCTCCTGCCCCTCACGCTGCTCGCGATCGTCACCGGCCTCTGGCGCTACGGCGCGAACCCGGTCCTCGCGTTCTGGATCGCCTACATCCTCACCCGCCCCCTCGGCGCCAATATCGGCGACTGGCTCGGCCTGTCCCCCGACGAGCAGGGCCTCGGGCTCGGCACCTTCGTCACCAGCATCATCTTCCTGCTCGCGATCCTCGCCACCGTCGTCTACCTCTCCCTCAGCAAGGCCGATGTCGACAAGGGCGCATCCGAGCACTACACCACGCCAGTCGCCCGCGAACGCCGTTCACTCGTCGCCTTCGCGGTCCTCGCCGTCGCCGTCGTCGGGCTGCTCGCCTTCACCAACAGCCAGCCGCACACCAGTCCGGCACCCGAAGGGGCAGCCCCGGCCTGCGATGCGTCGGGAACGCTGTCCGCAGCTGACGCGAAGGCATCCGTTCAGACCGACTTCCCCTCCGCCGACGTGCAGAACTTCCAGACGATCACCGCCGACACCCTCGCCCTCGTCACCAGCGGCGATCAGGCCGGCGCGAAAGCCCGCGCCACCGACCTTGAGACCGCCTGGGACGACGCGGAGCCCGCACTGAGCGCCGCGAACTGCCAGACGTGGACCTACGTCGACCAGCGGATCGACCCCGTTCTCTCCTCCGTCCGCGCCGGCAGCCCCGACCCGGTTGTCGAGAAGACGAGCATCCAGGACCTGCTGACCACTCTCGCCGGACGCTGACATGAGGCGTCAAGGTCTTCTTTTGCGACCCGAATCCGGCCTCCTCCGACCAATTGATCACTGCGGCCCTGCCCTGCCGCCGCCGCAGCGGCATCAGCGCGACTCAACACATCGATCGGAACCGGTCGGTGACAAATCGGTCCGCTACTGAACCCATGCTCGAGCTCGTAGACGCACTCCGAGCACACGGGGCTGCCGACCAGGCCGGCGTCCGCGAGGTGCTCCACCCAGGGGTGCGAGCACTCACCACAGACCTCAGCGAGCAGAACCCGGAACCGGGCGCGGCGCGAACGGCGAGCGTCAGCTCGCCGGCGCCACTGCGAGAGGCCGACCATCACGTGAGCGTAGCGAGCGCGCCACCAAGCAATCGCGCGCTTCGCCTCATCCGCATCGCCTCTGGCGTCCCGTTTGGGGATTCCCATACGGACGGTAACTAAGGATCTATCCGGCGGTGATCAGCTCGCCGGGCGCACCGAGAGAAGCGAGGTCGACATCGCCCTGTGACGTCAGGAGCTCTCCGCTGATCCCGTCGTAGACAGCGGTGAAGACGTCCACCCGATGGAGGTCGAAGCCATAGGGCACGTCTGTTCTCTCCGCGGGCGCGTGCACGGTCAGCGCCCAGACCGGCTCGTCCTGCGCGACCCAGTAGTGGTCCGCGAGAGCGGGGTCATACGCGGCGAGCTCCTCGTACGTGGTTCCGACCGCGTAGATCGGGTACTGCTTCTTCTCCTCCGCACTGAGCGTCGAGAGGAGTCTTCCGGTGCCGTTGGCCAGGTCGAGCGCCGGATTTGTCAGCTGCTGGACGTCGATGATCGGCCCCTCAGAGGCGGCGGCGGCGATGGGGGTGCCCGGCGGGCCCTCTGTCGGGACGGTGGGTGTCAGGGCCTCCGTCGTCTCTGTTGGTTGGGCAGGCGTCTCGGTGGAGATGGGGGTCGTGCTGGCGGTGGCGTCGATGGTGACGGGGCCGGAGCGGATGCGCATCGTCGTGGAGGTCTGGGTGAGGCTGACGTCCTTGGTGCCCAGGACGTCCATCAGCCACTGCTCTCGTTCGCCAGCGGCGGCGAGGCAGCCGACGTAGGTCGTCGCGGGGCCCCCGCTGACGACCCACACGGACGTCTGCAGACCCGCGGACTGGAGGTCGTAGGTCAGCGTGTTGCACGGCCCGTCGACGCTGAGCTTCGACCGGCCGTCGATGCCGATGATGCGAAGGCTGACGGGGTGATCGAGCAGCCATCCGCTCGATCCCTGGTCACCGACGACCGAGGTGGTCTCGTAGACGGACCTGGTCGCGTCCTCGGCGCTGAGCAGCTCACCGGGTATCTGCGTCGTCGATGGGGAACCGGGGCTGCTGGCGCTCGTCGCGCATCCACTGACGAGGAGCGCCGCGGAGAGGCAGAGGATGGTGAGGGCGAGTGTTTTCGTGCGTCGGAAGGTCACTGGTCGACTCCGGTCCGCGTCGCGGGCGGGTTGGTGCAGTCGACTGTGGTGGGCAGTCCCGTGAAGATCTCGATCCGGCCGCCCTCCTGGCACACCTGGGTTCCTGCGAGGGAGAACAAGGCGGCGTCCGTTCCGTCTCCGTTGGTGCCCGCGAGCGCAGCACACGCCGCGGCGAGCGACGCAGTGGACTGCTTCGCGGGCGTCTGGATCTCGCCCGACAGGGCAACGCCCTGCCCGTCCGGCTCCCAGCAGGTGACGGGCGCTGCGACCGGAGTGCCGCGCTCGGTCGTCACCGCCGTGAGGACTGCCGCGCTGAGGACGGCGCCGGCGATGCCGGCGAGCGTCACCGCCGCGGCCTGGCGAAGACGTCGGCGGCGGCGGATGCGGTGCGCGAGGCGTGCGCTGATGCGCTCGAGCTGCTCATCGCTCAGGTCACGACTGTCCATGGTCCTCTGTCCGTTCCGTCAGGGCTCTCGTCACCGATGCCCGTGCCCGCGAGAGGCGATTGCGGACCGTCCCGTGGGACAGGCCGAGGGAACGCGCGGCATCGCTGTAGCTGAGGTCGTCCTCGATGCACGCCGTCCAGATCGCGCGGTCCGTCGCGCTCATCTGCTCGACCAGACGTCGCACGTCCAGCAGCCGCTCGCTCGCCTCCGCGTCGACGCCGCGAGAGGCGGTGTCGTCGGAGAGGGGCAGGTGGCGTCGGCGCTGCTCGCGGCGGTTGGTCGAGAAGCTGAGGTTGCGTACCGTGACCAGCAGCCAGGGCAGCACCGACTCCCCCACGATGCGCACGCCCGAGCGGCGCTGCCAGAGCAGGAAGAAGCTCTCCTGCACGACGTCCTCGGCATGACCGGCGTCCGCGAGGAAGCTTCCCGCGGCGCGGTAGACCGCGCGGCCGTGCATCCGGAAGAGAACGTCCAGCGCCGACGGGTCACCGCCGCGAAGACGATTTACCAGCGTCACCTCAGCAGCACCGACCATCCGACATCACCCCCTCAGTAGTGAATGCCCTCAGAGCACGGTTTCGTCTCAAACTTCACGAACGAACATCGCCGGTCCCGCAATGCGTCTGTGAACGATCGCCTTGCGGACGCTCTCGGTCGCGAGCCGGTTGCTCCTCGTGGTGAGAGCCGCATCACGCCTACTCTTCTCCCGTGGGCGGACTCGAGCTGGGCAGCGGTCGAGGCCGTTTCTCGCCCATTGAGGGGAGACGCCGTGGTTGAAGGTCTGGACAGTTGGGATCCGAGCGGGCTCTCGCCGGACCGGCAGACGCCACCCCGCCAACGACGGTCGGTGAGACTGTCGATCGCGCTGGGCGCTCTAGCCGTCGTGGCGGCCGCGGTTCTGTGGGTAGGTGATCTGCTGTTCGGAGTGCATGGCCCTTCCCACTACGTCAGCATCACCAACGACACCGGAGCCTCACTCACCTGGTCCTGCTCCTGGTCCGATCTTCACCTCGCCGCCGGGGAGACGGGTCAGCTGCGCATCCTCGACCAGCCCGACCAGGACTACGGCTGCGTCCCACAAGCAGCGACCCCCTTCGTAGCGGCGGCGCACAACAACGACATCTGCCCGTCACTGAACTCCATGACCGAGGGAAGGCAGTTCACGGCAACCGACTTCGCGAAGACATACCGCTGCCCGTAGCTGATGCGCGCTTGCGGCATCGTTCCGAGCTGGCTCGACAGCTGTTCGGGATCATCGCGTCGGGCGGGCGCACCGAGAGCAGCTGTCGGCACGTCCCCCTCGGTCCGGAGGACGGCTAGACCGGCGTCGTACACGGGAGCGCAGAGAACGGCTGCAGCCGCGATCGTCGCTCCCGCGACGACGAAAGGGCGTCCGCGCTCTCTGGGCTCATCCACGAGCCCGGCCACGAGCAATGCGCTGTGGCCCCTGAGGGAACTGCGGCCACTCCATCCGGTCGCGCCAACCTCACGAGAAAGGGAGGAGCGGGGATGACGGCGGATGACCTGCTCTCCCTCAACCCGTTCCGCTTCCCTTCGGACGAGATTCTGCGTGTCGGTGAAGTGCTGAAGTCCTCTGTCGCTGCGCGATGACCTCCCTGCGGGGCGCTCGCAGCCGCCTCTGTTGTTCCGGTTCTTGATCGATCCCGTGGAGTGCAGTGCATGATGTCCCGATGACCGTTGGAGAGCCCCCGCGACCGAGTGCAGCGACGCCCGTCGTTCTCGCCTTGGTCTTCGGCGGTCTCGCAGCCGTCATGGGAGCGGTTGCCTCCATCTACATGTGGGACCCGAGCGAGACGTGCCGGACCCGCGGCGGAGGCAGCCTGACCGGAGAGGGGTTCCTCTGGAACCCGCTGTGCTCGGACGGTTCGACCGTTCAGCCGACATGGATGACGTTGACGACTGCTGCGGCGTTGATCGTGACTGTGACATGCGTCGTCCTCGCGGCCATCCGACGAGCTGAACGCGACGGACAGGAAACGGCGTCGTCCGACGTTCTGCACGACTTCTCGCGCCAGACCCTGCCGGAGGACAACCGGCTCCGCAAGCTGGGCGACGAATGGTGAGAGACGGCGGCTCCCAGGGGTTCTATCGTCCCGCCGTCGCGATGCGGCGTGCGTCGGTCCACGAATCGGCGTTCAGGTGATCGCTCGACGATCCCCATACGGGACGCGCACAAGGCGCTCGGGTTCGCGAGACTGAAATGATGTCGGGGTTGCTGGTCATCGATCTCGTGTCGCGCGTGATCAGAGCCCGCTGCGGCCGAGCCGCGGCGCACGAGAGGTGACGCGCCCGACGTCGGGAATCAGCACGCCTCATGATTCACGGCGACGGAGAACAGGACATCAACCGGCCGATCTGCGGCGTCGGCTCAGTGCCCAGACGAGCGCGCCCGCGAGGAGCACCGCGCAGGTCAGCCCGGCGACGTGCAGGACGAGCGACGGCATTCCGTTCTCGGGGAGCAGGAAACCGTACGGCACCCACCCGTCGGTCGCTCCGCGGACGAGCACGACGACGACCCAGACGATCGGGTAGGGCAGGACCACCCACAGCCGGCGCCAGGAGAGCGGTCCGCGGTCGGCGACGACGATCCAGTCGAGGAGGACGAGCGCGGGGAGCACCACATGCAGGACGGCGCTGACCCAGGGCGGAGCCGTCCCGGTACCGGGTACGAGGGTGTTGTAGATCACGGCGACGACGATCGAGTAGGCCGTCGCCGCGCCGCGGACGTAGCTCAGCCACACCGGCGTCGGACGGCGGGCGAGCGCGACCGATCCGGCGACGATGAGCACCGCGCTCGCGAGGAGGCTGGTCTGGTTCGTGAAGTAGCCGAAGTAGTCGAACGGATTCGGGTCGCCGGCCACGATGCTCAGCGCGTAGGTGTGGAGGATCACCGCGACCGCGGCTGCACCGACGGCGATGCGCGCTACACCCACGAATGGGCGGGTCGGTGCCGGGGAACTCATCGGGTCAGCCTAGGAGCCGTCGGGCTTCCTGATGACCCGCAGCAGACACTCCTTTTCGGAACGGCGCTGAGTCGCTCAGGCCGAGAGGCGACCACCAGGAAAGTGGTGACGTCGCTCAGCCTGATCCGGTGGGGACGTTCTCGAAAGTGCGCAGCACGGTCGCGATCGCGGCATGCCTGATGGTCGTGACGGGGTGCACGGCGCAGCCTGCACCGTCGGCCCGCCTCTGGCGACGAACACGGACGACGGCTTCGCCACGTCACTGGCCGGCGACCTAGGCGTAGCGACGTTCACCGGGAGCGACGGGACCACCGGCGAGCGGGTAGAGGCGCTGCGAGCATCCGGCTCGTATGCGGTCGGTGACCGGTTGCGACCAGCCGAGGACGCCAGAACCGTGCGCGTGCGTGAAGGGGAACGCATCGTCGTCGACGGGCCGTCCATCGACGGTTCCGGGCAGGTGGCCGGTTTCGACATCGTCGAGGCTGATGATCTCGACGCGGCGATCGCGATTGCCTCCGAGCATCCGATGGCGCGTTTCGGGCTCGTCGAAGTGCAACCGGTGTGGCCCTTCTAGAGGGTGGGCTGACGGCGCCGGCGTCATCCGCGCGCCCTGCGACGCTCCGCGGGCCTTCCAGCAGAAGGCGCAGCAGCTGCGCCCCGACCTGAGCATCCTCGCCCCCGACATCCTGGAACGCCGTCTCCTCTTGCCAGACGTCGAGTAGTGGCCGCGGAAGTGTCCAGCCGCACGTGCGGCGCGGCGCTCCCCATGAACACGATGACCGGACACGAAGTGCCCGGTCTGGCGTGTCAGGCGAGGGTGAGGAAGAGCTTCTCGAGCTCTTCCACGGTGAGCTTGCGCGGAGAGGCGTCAGCCGCGACGTCGTCGGCGGAGTCCGCGTCATCGGTGATGAGGCATTGACGCATGGCGGTGGAGATGATCGCGAAGCCGGCCCGATCCAGAGCGCTGGAGACGGCGGAGAGCTGGGTGACGACGTCTCGGCAGTCACCGCCGCTCTCGACCGCGCTGATCACGGCGGTGAGCTGCCCCTGCGCGCGCTTGAGGCGGTTCGCGATCTTCCGGATGGCGTCCGTGTCGTGGAGTTGGCCAGCGGTGTCGGTCATGCTCGTTCTTCCTGTTCGCGGCGCGGGAGGCGCGTCGAGTGCTGTGATGCTGCGGGTGAGCGTCAGCTTCCGGATCAGAGTACCCCTGGGGGTATCAGCGCGGAGACTGTGACGCGATTCTCGATCGCTTGTCCGTCTCATTGCCGGAGCGTCAGCGGGTGAGGAGTCCCGCGATGCTGACGGACGCGACGAACACGGCGACGAGGAGGACCAGTACGGCGAACACGATCTTGACGGTTCTGTCCGGGAGGCGGGAGGCGTAGCGGGAGGCGATGAGGGATCCGGCGATCGCGGCGCCGCTGAACAGGAGGATGACGGGCCAGTCGAGGGTGGCGCCGGGGAGGTGGGCGCTGAGGCCTGCGAGGGAGTTGATCACGATGATGACCAGCGAGGTGCCGACCGCGGTGCCGGCGGACAGGCCGAGAAGGAGGATGAGGGCGGGGGTGATGAGGAATCCCCCGCCGATGCCGAGCAGGCCCGTGAGGAATCCGACGACCAGGCCGACTCCGATCGCGCGGAGCGCGTAGAGGCGGACCCGGTGATCGTGTCCGGTGGGTGGGGCGGTGAACATGCGGATGCCGGCAGCGACCATGAGGGCTGCGAAGAGCAGCATCAGCACGTCCGGGTCGAGGACCTTATTGATCTGGGAGCCGACCCACGCGGCAGGGATTCCTGCGGCGCCGACGAGGGCGGCGGTGCGCCAGTCGATCGCACGGCGCAGTCGAGGGATCACGGCGGAGAGCGCGGCAAGCCCGACCACGATCAGGGACGCGGGGACGGCCTCGTCGGTCGACAGTCCGACGCCGTAGACGAGGGCGGGGACGGCGATGATCGAGCCGCCGGCGCCGACCAGGCCGAGGACTGCTCCGATGAGGAGGCCGAGAGGGAGGGAGATGAGGCTCATGCGCTCTTCCGGATTGTCGGGTGGGTGAGGGCACTCTCCGCGAGGTCGGCGAGGGCCGCGGCGGCGAGGATGCCGGAGTGGCGGCGCACCACCTCGCCGCGGCGCAGGAGGAGGACTGTTGGGATGGACCGGATTTCGGCTGTCGAAGGTGTGCGTGGTGAGGGTGTGGACGGTCATCGATCCGAGGTCAGGTGATGGGGAGGCCGGCGAGGGTCCAGGCGTCCATCCCGCCGGCCATCGTGTCGGCGGTGAAGCCGGCGCCGGCGAGTGCGGCCGCTGCGGCGGCGCTGCGTCTTCCGCTGCGGCAGACGACGATGATCGGCTGAGTGGCCGAGAGCTCGGAGAGGCGCTGCCCCAGCTGCCCCATCGGCACGTGCAGTGCGCCGGGGATCATGCCGGTGGCGACCTCGTCGTTCTCGCGGACGTCGAGGATCTGGCTCGTCGGACGACGACGGTCGGCTTCGGTTACGGTGATCTCGTTCATCAGTTCTCCTTCAAGTAATGAGCGGGGTGATGCCTCACTGGGAGGGGTCAGCGGAGGGGTTCGCCGGCGGAGCGCCAGGCGGTGATCCCGCCGCGCAGGGAGTGGGTGCTGTAGCCGCGGTCGGCGAGAAGGCGAGCCGCGGATGCGGAGCGGACGCCGGACTGACACATGAGCACCACGGGACGGTCCTTCCGGATGCCTGCGCTCGTGCTCTGCAACGTGTCCAGAGGGACGTGCTTCGCTCCTGCGGCGTGGCCGGTGCGCCATTCCTGTGCGGTGCGCACGTCGACCAGGGTGGCGCCGAAGAGCACGAGCTCTTTCGCCTGCGCGACGGAGACAGTGCGGGACGAGCGGCGGAACAGGCGGTCGAGAAGACCCATCAGGCTGCGCTCCGGACCGGGATCTTGGTGATGGCGCCGGTGGCCGTCGGCTCGACGGCGGCCTTGTTCCATGGCAGTCGTCCGAGGACGGAGGCCATCGGGCAGCTGTTCACCGCGGCCGAGAACGTCAGGCCCGCGCCGATCGCGCCGGACAGCAGACGCAGCGGAGAGCCGATGACGCGTCCGCCGACAAGACCCAGGAGGACGAGGACGCCGGCGGCGAAGCGGACCTGGCGATCCATCGCCCATCGTTCAGCGCCTCGGACGACGTCGCCGCCGGCGGCGGCGTAGCCGGGCACTCCGTCGGCGAGGACGTAGGCGCCGGTGAGGCCGGTCGCGGCCAGGCGCTGTCGAGCCTGCTCCGCACGGACCCCGGACTGGCAGGCCAGCACGACGCGGCTTCCGAGGCGCTCGGCGAGCTGGTCGGTGTGCTCGGACAGCAGCGGCAGGGGCACGTTGAAGGAGCCGCGGATGTGCAGCGACTCGAACTCCGCTGCGGAGCGCACGTCGATGACGAGCAGGTCCTCGTGCTCGCTCACCCACTCCTGGAGAGTGCTCGAGTCGACGGTGAGAGGGGAAGAAGTGGTCGTCATGGTTGCCCTTTCGAGAGCGCGGAAACACCGAAGGCGGGCGTCGCCGATGGTGGGAAGCGAAGAGGTAGGCCGTGGCCGGCACGGGTGAGATGCCGGGCGGCGGGGCCCGGCAGCCCGGCGAGGGGACACTCGCGCTCGGGCCGGTGTCCGCCCGCCGCGCCCGAGTTCGGGCGCGTGAGTAGGACGCGCCAGGGTGGGGCGCGGCGGGCGGGACGCCGTGAGGAGGGTGTGTCAGGCGGTGGGTGCGTCGGCGTTCTGCTGGGCGCGGGAGTAGCCGAGGTAGCTGCCCTCGATCTCGATGACGGGGAACCCGGCGCGGCGCAGCGCCTGGCTGGCGATGATGTTGCGGGCGCCGCTCTGGCAGTAGCTGATGATCGTGCGGTCCTTCGGGAGCCGGTCGGTCTCCCACAGCACGCGTCCTGCGCCGATCCGGGTCGCTCCGGGGACGTGGCCGGCGGCGTACTCGCTCGCTTCGCGCACGTCGAGCACGAAGGCGTCCTCGATGTCCGCGACCTCGTCGGGGGCGATGGTGGCGGAGGGTCGCGTCTCGAGCCCGTCGAGGGTGGTGAGGTAGCCGGCGTAGGAGTCGATTCCGACGCGGATCAGGTGATCGCGCACGTGATCGGCCGGCTCCGGCCCGTCGACCAGGAGAAGAAGGGGGCGCTTCTCCTGCTCCGGGTCCACCGCCCAGGCACCCCACGCGGCGGTCTTCCCTGTCGCGGGGATCGCCAGGGCACCGGGTACCGAGCCGGCGCGCACGTCGGCCGGGGCGCGGGTGTCCACCAGGATCACCTCGTCGTCGCGGAGCAGCTCGGCGGCGTCCTCGGACGTCACCGCCGCCAGTTCGGACAGGGGTCCGAGCACGGCGGGGCCGTCGCGGTTCTCGCGCTTCATGCGGGCGAAGTAGGCGTGCGCGTCGGGCTGCCCGTCGAGCAGCTCGCGGACGAACCCGTCCCGGTCATCCGCCGCGAGGTAGGGACCCCACCAGGTGTAGAGGCGTTCGTAGCCGACGGTGGTCGACGCGATCGCTCCGAGCGCCTTGCCGCAGGCGCTACCCGAGCCGTGCGCGGGGTGGATCTGCACGTGATCGGGAAGGGTGAGCAGGACGCGCTTGAGGCTGTCGAAGAGGTCCTGCGCGCCCTGGAACCGCGTGTCCTGACCGCCCGCCGCTTCATCCAGCAGATCGGGGCGGCCGAGGTCGCCGACGAACACGAAGTCGCCGGAGAGCAGGTAGCCGGGATCCTGAGTCAGGGCGCCGTCGGTGACGAGGAACACGAGGTGCTCCGGAGTGTGGCCGGGGGTGTGCCGGGCCTGCAGGCGGAGGTTGCCGACGGGGATCACGTCACCGTCGTGCAGCCGGGTCGCGTCGAAGCCGTACTGCCAGTCGACGCCGCCCTCCCCCGAGACGAAGATCTCGGCGTCGGTGGCGCGGGCGAGCTCGCGCGTGCCGGAGAGGTAGTCGGCGTGGATGTGGGTCTCGGTCACCGCGACGATGCGCATGCCGTTGCGGGCGGCGGTGTCGAGGTAGACCTGGACATCCCGTCGCGGGTCCACGACCACCGCGTCTCCCGTGGCCTGGCAGCCGATGAGGTAGCTCGCCTGGGCGAGGTCGTCGTCGTAGAAGCGTTCGAGCAGCATCACTTCCCCTTTCAGTAGGAACTCATGACCAAATTATACCCCCGGGGGTATTTTGTCGAGCGTGCTCAGGTGGGGGCTGGCCCTTCGGGCGAGCGAGCGCCGTCCGGCTGGCAGCGGTCAGCCTGCCGGCACCGTCCGCATCTCCTCACCCACCGAGGTGTGCAGATCGCCGCTTCGACTGGAGCCCTGCGCCATCGATGAATCTGTCCGAGTGCGAATGACGGGGGTCCGTGTCACCATGACTGCATGGTTCCCACCCTCGAGGTACTGACGATTTCGAAGATCAGCGCTCGTCTCGCTGAACTTGAGGCACGCGCAGGGGCTTCGGTTGATGAGCTGCGCCAGCGCGCCGACCGGTACGAGCTGTCCCAGGAGGGACAGTCGATCCTGCGCAAGCTCGAGGACCTGACGTACCTGCGGGAGCATGCCGAGCGTTGACCCTGGCGGTCAGTCCGACGGGGACCTCGAAGAGAAGGTCTTCGACTTCATGCTCGAAATCATGGAGATGCTCGCGAAGATCATCCCCAACGGACTCGTCGGCCTAGAGAGCAGCGTGGTTCGCATGCGCGGCGGCGGTGTCGCCGTCACTGTCGAGCCCACCGAGGAGCTCGGGCTTCGTCTGGACATCGAGGGCACCGAGACCTTCCGTCTCGTCGTCCAGTATCGGCTGGTCCTGAGTCCGGTGAGCCACCTCGTCTCTGTGGAACGCTCGACGTTCAAAGTGAACGTGCGCGGCTCGGCCCGGCCGCTCTTCACCGTCGACTACCTCCGAGACAGCGGCAGCGACGTCCCCTCGGCGCACTACAACGTGCATGCCGAGCGGCAGGACATGACGGACGCCCTCGCCGCCACAGGAGCTCGACGTCGCGGCAAGATCTACCAGAAGCGCGTAGCGAAAGGTGACCCGCCGCGATTCGGCGATGTTCACTTCCCGACTGGCGGCCATCGGTTCCGACCGTGCCTCGAGGACGTGCTGGAGATGATGATCATCGAGTTCGGTATCGACACCATCAGTGGCGCGGGCGCCGCCCTTCACGAGGGTCGCCTTCGGTGGCGCAAGCGTCAACTCGCCGCCGCGGTGTCCGACGATCCGATGACCGCCGTGGCAGAGCTGGAGCGGCTGGGGTTCACTGTCGTTCCGCGCGACAGCGCCGAAATACTCCCGCGTTTCGATCGGCTCACCGCACTCTGAGGCTCACCCCCTCACCGCAGGTACGCCGGCAGCGCTCCTCCGCCGAGCCTCACCGTCAAGCGCTCCCGGGCGCCGCGAGCTCGCCGGTGATGTATTGCGCTCGGCCGAAACCGAAGGACCAGTCGGCCGCGGTGTTCTCGATGAAGCCGATGACGAGGTCGGCGCCGTCGATGCCGATCGCGTCCAGCGCGGCGGCGAGGGCGGCGAAGAACGCCTGCTTCTCCTCGGTGCTGCGGCCGGTCTGGGTGAAGATCTGGATGATGACGATCTGCTCGGACCTCTCGATGCCGAGTCCGACGTCCAGGGCGGTGAGTCGGCCGGGCTTGTGCTCGGTGACGATCTGGAAGCGGTCACGCTCCGGGAGGCCGTAGACCTCGACGAGGGTGCGCATCAGCGCGTCACCGAGTGCGGTGATCTGCTGGTCGGAGCGGCCCTCGATCAGGTCGATGCGGATGAGTGGCATGGTGACTCCTTCAGTCCGGGGCGTGCTCGCACCGTAGCTCCCTGCCAGCGCTGGGCTCTGCCTCTCCCCTGCGTCTCTTCTCAGCCGGTGCAGCACCGACGGGATTGGGCAGGCTCTCCTGGCTAGCGCTCCCGCGGGGCGGGTGCTTGCATGGCCCTCATGTCGACCCCGTCCACGCCTCCGCCCTCCTCGCCCCGCGCGGAACCGCACGACAGCGCGATCTCAGGTCGGCTGAACTGGTTGCGAGCGGGCGTGCTGGGCGCGAACGACGGCATCGTCTCGGTCGCCGCTCTCGTCGTGGGTGTCGCCGGTGCGACGACCGCGACGGCACCGATCCTGACGGCGGGTGTCGCGGGTGTCGTCGGCGGTGCGATCTCGATGGCGCTGGGCGAGTACGTGTCGGTGAGCAGCCAGAGCGACAGTCAGCGTGCGCTGATCACAAAGGAGCGCGTCGAGCTGGCCGAGGATCCCGACGGGGAGCTCGAAGAACTCGCCTGGCTGTACCAGGCGCGCGGTCTAACCCCGGAGACAGCGCATCAGGTCGCCCGCGAGCTGACCGAGAACGACGCTCTGACCGCACATCTGGAAGCGGAACTGGGGTTGAACGAGGAAGCGGTCGCCAGCCCGCTCGCCGCCGCCGGCGCCTCGGCGCTGGCGTTCCTCCTGGGAGCCGTGCTGCCGCTGCTGGCGATCCTGCTCCCTCCGCCGGACTGGAGGGTTCCGGTGACCTTCGCCGTGGTGCTGATCGCCCTCGCCGCGACCGGATACATCAGCGCACGGGTCGGCGGCAGCCCGGCTCTGCGCCCGATGATCCGCATCGTCGTCGGCGGCGCGCTGGCCCTCGCCGCGACGTTCCTGATCGGGTCGCTGCTCGGCACGTCCGGCGCGATCTGATGTCCCGGATCCTCGTCGTCGAGGACGACCCGCAGATGGGCGCCCTCGTCGAGCGAGGACTGCGGGAGGACGGCTACGACGTGCAACTCGTCGACAACGGTGTCGATGCGCTGATCGCCTTCACGGCGGAAGATGTCGACGTCGCCGTCGTCGACGTCATGCTGCCGGGGATGACCGGGTTCGAGGTCTGCCGTCGGATGCGCGAGTCGGGCAGCACCGTCCCGGTCGTGCTGATCACGGCGCGGGACGCCGTCGAGGACCGGATCTTCGGGCTGGACTCGGGCGCCGACGACTACGTCACCAAGCCGTTCCACTTCGGCGAGCTGAGCGCCCGGATCCGAGCACAGATCCGGCGCCGAGCCAGCGGCCCGCAGCCAGTGGTCCAGATCGGAGCGCTGCGCCTGGATGCCCTGTCCGTGCGCGCGACGGTCCGAGAGCGTCCCTTCGCGCTGAGTGTCAAGGAGCTCACGCTGCTGCGCTTCTTCGCCGTGCATCTCGATGAGGTACTGACCCGGACGGAGATCCTCGCCGAAGTGTGGGGGTCTACGGAGACGTTCGAGCCGACCCTCGTGGATCAGTACGTCAGCTACCTCCGCAAGAAGCTCGCCCTCGCCGACACAGGCCTCCGGATCACGACCGTCCGCGGCGCCGGATACCGGCTGGAGCGCGCCGAGTGAGGCTGCTGCGCTCCCTGTCGATCCGCTCCCGGATCACCCTCGGCAGCCTCCTGGTCGCGCTGATCGGGGTCGGCGTGATCACCCTCGTGCTGCACGGGCAGTTCCGCAGCATCGTCGTCGCGTCCGAGGTGACCCTCGCCGAGGGCGACCTCGCCCCGTATCTCGCCGATCTGGGATCGGACCCGACCGAGACCCCCGACCCGCCGGCCGAGGGGATCCTGATCTTCGCGCGCGCTCCCGGCGGAGCGGTCCCCGTCGATACGATGCCGCACGACGTCCACGAGGTTCTGGAGCGCAGCACCGGCAGCGACGGCACCTCGACGGTGATGACCGACGAGGACGTCCGGTTCACGATCGTCTCCCGGACCCTGGACACGAGTGCGGGCACGTGGGAGCTGTGGGCGGCGCGCAGCGGCGCCGGCAGCGACCTGACCGTCTCGGCCCTGGACCGGACGCTGCTCGTCAGCGCCGCGGCCCTCGTGATCCTGTCCGCCCTCGCCGCATGGCTGCTCACCGGCGCCGCCCTGCGTCCGGTCGAGCGGATGCGCCGCACCGCCGCGTCCCTCGGCGACCGGGACGGCGGCAAGCTCCCCGTCGGCCCGGTGGCTGACGAGCTGTCGGACCTGGCGGAGACGTTGAACGCCTTCATCGCCCGGACGCGGGACACCGCGGATCGGGAGCGGCAGATGGTGTCCGCGGCCAGCCACGAGATCCGCACGCCGCTGGCCGTCGTCATCACCCAGCTCGAACTCGCGCACCGGCACTTCGGCGACGCGGACGCCCTCGAAAAGGAGATCCGCGCCGCCGAGGGATCCCTCGCCCGCCTGTCCCGCCTGGCGACGAACCTCCTCGAGCTCTCCCGCCTGGACGCCGCACCGCCCGCCGCGACGCGCTCGACGGCGAGCGAGCTGGAGACCGAGCTGATGGACTCCGTCGACCGGCTAAGGACGATCACGGGCGGCGCCGGCCCCGACATCGAGCTCGACACCGCGATCGAGCGCGCCGACGCGCCCTACCCGCTCTCGGTGAGCGCGTTCTCGCGGATCCTCGACAACCTCGGCGCGAACGCGATCGCCGCGACGCCTCCTGCGGGACGCATCACCCTCCTCCTGCAGCAGCACGACTCCACCCTCGAGCTGCGCGTGGAGGACACCGGGCACGGCATTCCGGAGGAGTTCGTGCCGCACGCGTTCGAGCGCTTCTCCCGACCCGACGAGGCGCGCACCAGCCGCGACGGCGGCAGCGGGCTCGGGCTCGCCCTCGTCGCAGCTCTCGTCGACACAGCCGACGGATCGGTCACCATCGAGAACCGCCGCCCCAACGGAGTGCGGGTGACGATCGTGCTGCCCGAGCGCTGACATGTGAGACCTCGAACACGAATCGGACCCCCGCGGGGAATCGGCACGCATCCCTCATAGTCGACACCAAGACTCCCCCGCGACGGTAGGAGCGCGCCCCCCGGAAACCCGAGGTCGGCGCATGCGACACCGACCGGAGGGCGCCGCCGTGAGCACCACGATCCGACCGACCAACGCACCCGCACCCCACGCGCCGACCACCCTGCGGCGGTCGCAGGCCGACCGCGAGCGATCCCTGCGTCGGCGCCTGCGTTCCGCGGACGCGCTCGTCACCGCCGGCTGGGTCTCGGTCGCCCTCGCCATCGCGCTCTACCTCGCAGCCGGCGGGCCCGCGGAGGCCACCGATATCGCCGGAGCTCTCACGGCCGCAGGGATCGTCGCCGGCCTCGTCGGCACCGACCTGATCCTGGTCATGCTCGTCCTCGCCGCCCGGATCCCCTGGATCGACCGCACCTTCGGCCAGGACACCGCGATGGCGCTGCACCGTCGCCTCGGCAAGCCCGCCCTGTCTCTGATCCTCGGGCACGGTGCCCTGCTCACCGTCGGCTACGCCCTCACCGACGGGCTGACGCTGTGGAACGAGACACTCGCTCTGTACTCCGGCGCCGACATGCTCCTGGCGCTGCTCGGCAGCACCCTGCTGGTGCTCGTCGTCGTCACCTCCCTCGTCGCCGTGCGCCGCCGCTTCGCGTACGAGGCGTGGCACGCGATCCACCTCCTCAGCTACGCGGCGGTCCTCGTCGCCGTCCCCCACCAGCTCTCCGCCGGCCAGGTCCTCGCCGGGAGCACCCCGCAGCGCGTCTACTGGCTCGCCCTCTACGTCCTGGCGTTCGGAGCGATCGCCAGGTTCCGGTTCGCGGTGCCCGTACTCGCCACCCTGCGGCACCGGATCCAGGTCGAGGCCGTCGAGACGATCGCCCCCGGCGTCTTCTCGCTCCACCTCTCCGGCCGCGACCTCTCCCGCCTCGGCGTGATCGGCGGGCAGTACGCGATCTGGCGGTTCTGGAGCCGCGGCACCTGGTGGCATGCGCACCCGATCTCCTTCTCCGCCGTCCCGACCGACACCCGCGCTCGGATCACCGTCCGCGCACTCGGAGCCGGGACCGACCGTCTCGCACGACTGCGCCCCGGGACCGCGGTCTCGATCGAGGGCCCCTACGGGATCTTCACCGACGTCGCCCGCACCGCCCCGCGGCTCGCGATCATCGCCGCCGGCATCGGCATCACCCCCGCCCGAGCGCTCCTCGAGCACGGCGGCCTCCGACCCGGCGAGGCCACCGTCCTGCTGCGCGCCACCGACGACTCCCAGACCTACCTCTGGGACGAGACTCGGACACTGGTCCGCAGCAGCCGCGGCGCGCTGTTCGGGATGATCGGCCGGCGGCCCGCAGGGCTGGCGACGTGGATGTCCGCCGAGTCCGTCGCCCGAGGTGTGACGATCACCTCGGCACTGCCGGGCCTGCTCGAATCCGACCTGTTCGTCTGCGGTCCGACCGCCTGGGCCGACCTCGTCGTCCGCGACGCGCGAGCGGCAGGCCTGCCCGACCGGCAGATCCACGTGGAGAGGTTCGACTGGTGAGAACACGAGCAGCAGTCGCCAGCGTCCTCGCCTCCCTCGCCGTCCTCGTCGTCGGCTGGCAGATGGGATCCGCCGGCGCCACCGGGTCCTCGCTCGCCACCGGGACGAGCGCCACCACGGCCACGGAAGGAGCGGCTCCCGCGGTGACCACGCCGACCCCGGCCGGCGCCCCCGCCTCGACGACGCCCTCCGCCGGCGCGCCCACCGACCCGTCGGCCGGTACGAGCTCGACGGCCACTGCGAGCCCGTCCGCCTCGGCCGACGGCACGTGGACCGGCTCATCTGTTCCGACTCGCTTCGGCGCGGTGCAGGTCGCGATCACCGTCGCCGGCGGGCAGATCACCGACGTCACGGCCGTGCACCTCACGGACAAGGACGGCAGGTCCGTGTCGATCTCGCACCGGGCCGCGCCGATCCTGCGTCAGGAAGTCCTCGCCGCCCAGTCCGCGAACGTGCAGGCGGTCAGCGGAGCGACCTACACCAGCGACGGGTACCTCACCTCCCTGCAATCGGCGATCGACCAGGCCGGACTCTGACCGTGCACACGTTCACGACGATGGGCACCGTCGTCAGCCTGCGCGCCGCCGACGACACCCCGGTCGGCGACGTCGAGGCCGTCTTCGCCGACGCCGACGCCCGCTTCAGCCTGTACCGGCCGGAGTCGGAGGCGTCCCGGATCGCCCGCGGTGAGCTCGCGCTGACGGCCGCGTCCGAGCAGATGCGGACCGCGTACACCGAATCGCTGCACTGGCGAACGGCGACGGACGGCGCCTTCACCCCGCACCGGCCCGACGGGGTCATCGACCTCGCCGGAACCGTCAAGGCGACCACCATGGCGCACGCGGCCCGGCTGCTCGGAGACGGCGAATGGCTCCTCGATGTCGGGGGAGACGTCCTCACCTCGCCCGCCGGCAGCGGGAGGGTCGGGATCGTGGATCCCGGCGACCGGCAGGCGCTGCTCTGCGTCGTCCCGCTCGGCGACGGTCGCCGCGCGATCGCCACCTCCGGGACCGCCGAACGCGGAGAGCACGTCTGGCGCCGACCTGCCGAGCCCGGTGACGTCCCCTTCGTGCAGGTGTCCGTGATCGCCGAGGACATCGTCACCGCCGACGTCCTCGCGACCGCGATCCTCGCCGGCAGCGCCGGGACGCTCGACACCGTCACCGACCGCTTCGACGTCGACGTCCTCACCATCGACGCCGCCGGTGCCCTTCTCGTGACCGACCGGCTCCGCCGCCTGATCGCACCGGCGAGCCGGCACACGTCCTGACTCCGCTCGGTCGGCTCCTCGCGTCTCGGCCTGAAGCGGGGAGTCGGCTCGGAGGACGGGCGAGTGATCGTTCGAGGGCTCACACGAACACGTCCAACGGCAGAGCGCGCAGGGCGGGGCGCGTTAGCGTCACGAGGACAGCCCCCCTCTCGACCGAAGGCGCCCCCGATGAACGACTGGCAGATCAACGGCCTCCCCCTCCACCCGCTCCTCGTGCACGCCGTCGTGGTTCTGCTCCCCCTCGCCGCACTGATGCTCATCCTCGGCAGCCTCTGGCCGGCCGCCCGCCGCAAGTTCGGGATCCTCACCCCGATCATCGCCCTCGCCGCGCTGATCGCCGTCCCGCTCACCACGCAGGCCGGTGAAGCGCTCGAACGACAGACGGAGCCGTCCGCGATCCTCGAGAAGCACACCGAGCTCGGCGACCACCTGCTCCCCTGGGCTGCCGGCCTGTTCCTCGTCGCCCTGATCCAGTGGCTCTGGTTCCGCCGCACGCGACGAACCGAGGACCGAGCCGCCACCACCCGCCGCCCCCTCGTCGGAATCGTGCTCGCCGTCGCAGCGATCGCCATCTCCGTCGGAGCGACCATCGACGTCGTCCGCATCGGCGACTCCGGCGCGCAAGCCGTCTGGTCCGACTCCACCTCGAGCACCAGCACCGATCAGGCACCCGCGCCCGACAGCGACGACGACTGACCCACCCGCTCTCGGGCACTGCCCTCTCCGGCTGACACCGCCCCCTCTTCGCAGGAGGATGGTGTGAGTGCCTCAGCACTCGACGCCATCTGCGAGGTCCTCGGCTGCCAGGTGGGCGACATCCTGACTCACGTGCCGGACGACGTCGGGAGCAGTACGGATCGGCTCGGTGACCGAGCGGCCCGCTGACACGTCGCACCTCGGTGGTCGACTGGTCACCGCGGGCGTCGTCCAGCTGGTGGCCGTCGTCGCGCTCAATGTGCTGGGGCCGATCGTGCCCGTCTGAAGGATCTCCGGCCCGAGCGCTCAGGGTCCACTGCGGTCCCCGATCTGTCGCCTCTGCTCGGCTGGGCGATCGCCGCGGCGGTGTTCCTCGTCTGGGCCTGGTCGACGGCGTGGCCGGCCGGCCCGGAACGCACCCGCGACCTCGCCCGCCACGAGGACCGGTCCCGGAAGCTGGTCGACTCGCTCATCATCGCCGCCACCTTCTTCAGCCTCGTCCTCGTGGTCGTCGCACTCCTCCGCAGCCAGCAGAAGGACCCCGTCGGATCCGCGGCCGCGATCCTCGCGGTCGTCGGGGTCGTCGCGGCCTGGGCGCTCGTCAACACCGTCTACGCCTTCAAATACGCACGCATGTACTACCTCGACGACCGCCACCGCTTCGACTTCGACCAGGACGAGGACCCGTCCTACAGCGACTTCGCCTACACCGCGTTCTCGATCGGGATGGCCTACAGCGCGAGCAGCATCACCCAGTCCTCCACCCCCTCACGCCGGAACGCCCTGGCCCACGCCCTGCTGTCCTACTTCTTCGGCACCTTCGTCGTCGCCGTCGCCATCAACCTGATCACCGGCCTCACCCAGGGAGGGTGAGGAGCGCCGCACATCCTCAGGCAGGCATGTCGGAGTTCGATACTGATGTCATGGCATCACCGCTCGTCTCCGACGTCGCTCACTCCGGTCTCACCGTGGCCGACCTCGACGACGCGCTGGTGCTGTGGTGCTCCGGTCTCGGGTTCGTGCTCGAGCGCACCTTCATGCTCGACGTGGACGTCACGGCGGCGACCACCGGCGTCCGTGGAGCCGTGATCCGCGCAGCGACGGTGACACTCGGCCCCCACCGGGTGGAGCTGCTGCAGTACGACCCGCCCCGACAGCTCGAGTCCGCCGGCTCGCCCGCGCAGGTCGGCACGGTGCACATCGCGCTCACGGTCTCGGACCTCGATCGTGTCCTCGAACTCTGCGCTGGACACGGCTGGAGACCGGTCGGGACACCTCACCGGATGACCGCTGGCGCCCGAGCCGGCACGCGCATCATCTACCTCGAAGGTGCCCTCGGCGGATTCCTCGAACTGATCGCGCCCCCGCAGCTCCCGTAGGCCGCGTCGGCCGATCGCGTCGAGGGCCCGATCTCTCAGCCCGCCAACCTCGCCATCCACTCCTCCACCGCGTCGGGCGTGCGCGGCATCGCCGCCGAGAGCAGGATCGACGACGTCTCCGTGACCACGAGGTCGTCCTCGATCCGGATGCCCAGGCCCCGCAGCTCGGCGGGGACCGTCAGGTCGCCCGGCTGGAAGTAGAGGCCCGGCTCCACGGTGAGGGTGTGGCCGGCCGCGAGCACTCCGCCGAGGTACGTCTCGTGCGGAGCGTGGTTGCAGTCGTGCACGTCCATCCCGAGCATGTGCCCGGCGCGGGAGATGCTCCACCGGCGGTGGTACGACGCGGACGGGGCCATGGCCTCGTCGACGGAGCAGCGGATCAGGCCGAGGTCGATCAGCCCCTCGGTGAGGGCTCGCCCGCACGCGTCCTGGTAGTCCTGGAAGCGCACTCCCGCGCGCAGGGAGTCGATGCCGGCCTGCTGCGCGCGCAGCACGATCGAGTACACGTCCCGCTGCAGCGGGGTGAACTCCCCGCTGACCGGGAAGGTCCGGGTGATGTCGGCGGCGTAGAGCGAGTGCAGCTCGACCCCCATGTCCATCAGGACGAGATCGCCCTCGGCGAGGGGCCCGGTGTTCCGCGTGTAGTGCAGGGTCGTGGCGTGCGCTCCCGAGGCGACGACCGATCCGTAGGCCGGCCCCTGTCCCTCGACCAGGGCGCGGCGGGCGAAGGTGCCCTCGAGGTAGCGCTCGCCGCGGGGCATCGCGCGGGCGACCGGCCACGCCTCGAGGCAGTCGTCGAAGCCCCGCGCCGTGCCGTCGACGGCGAGCTGCAGCCGTCCGATCTCCCAGTCGTTCTTGATCAGGCGCAGCTCGTCGAGCGTCGCCTTGAGCACGAGGTGCGGTCCGAGCTCCGGCCCGCAGATGCTCCGCACCAGCTCGTCGACGCTCTCGTCGAGGGTGGGCAGGACCCGGATGCGCCGGGCCCGCCGCGCGGCCCGCTCCACGTCGCGGGTGAAGTCGGCCAGCGGCCGGGTCTCGATGCCCAGCGCCGCCTGCGTCTCGGCGAGCGACGGCCGCGGCCCGACCCAGAGGTCGCCGAGCGCGTCGTTCTGCCAGAACTCGTCTCCGTCGCGGCCGGAGGGAGCACGCAGGTACAGGATCGAGCCGGCCTCCCCTCCCGTCGTGTCGACGACGAGCACGCTCTCGGCGACTCCGTTGCCCGTCAGCCACACGTGGTCGGTGCCCGGGCGGAAGCGGTGGTCGCTGTCGTTCGAGCGCACCCGCGGCAGGCCGGCGGGGATGATCAGCAGCTCGGCGGGCAGCGCCTGCGCCAGTCGCGACCGGCGCTCCGCGGTGTAGGCGAGCACCGGGTCGTCGGGGTCGATCACCGGCTCCGGATCGGCCCAGCCGGCGGTCATGAACGCGCCGTCCCCGGGGAGCGGGCTGCGGTTCACGGCCCTCGGCATGCTCCAGAGTGCGGACTCCCCTGCCCGGGCCTCCTCCACCGCGCTCACGCGCCCGTCCGCTCCAGCGCGTCGGGCAGCTCCTCGAGCCAGGCCGCCCGGTCGGCGTCGAGCGGGGCCAGCGGCAGCCGCCCCAGCCCGTCCGGCAGCGGGATCGCCGCGAGCAGCGCCCGCGTGTACGGGTGCAGCGGGCTCTGCCACACCGTCTCGGTGTCCCCCGACTCCACGACCCGGCCGCGGTACATCACGAGCACCCGGTCGGCGATGCGCCGGACCACCGAGAGGTCGTGCGAGATGAACAGCATGCCCGCGCCGGCCTCGACGCTGAGCGAGCGCATCAGCGCGGCGACGCTCGTCTGGGTCGAGGCGTCGAGGGCCGAGATCGGCTCGTCGGCCACGAGCATCCGCGGCCGCGCGGCGAGTGCCCGCGCGATGGCGATGCGCTGCTTCTGCCCGCCGGAGAACTCGTGCGGGAACCGGCTCGCCATCGACGGATCGAGCCCGACGCGGCGCAGCCAGTCGGCCGGGTCCGAGCCCTCGGCGCCCCGGGCGAGCGCCGCCCGGACGCCGTCGCCGATCTGCTCGCCGATGCGGCGACGGGGGTTGAGCGAGGAGTTCGGATCCTGGAAGACCATCTGCATGCCGGTCATCACCGGACTGCGCCGACGGAGTCCGAGCGCGGGCACGTCGACGCCGTTCAGGCGCACGTCGCCACCGCGGCGCTTCTCGATGCCGACCACGGCGCGCGCGAGGCTCGACTTCCCGCAGCCGCTCTCTCCGACCAGCGCCACGACCTCGCCGGCCGCCACCCGGAAGCCGACCCCGTCGACGGCACGCAGCGGCGGTCGCCGCCCGTACTCGACCACGATGCCATCGGCCTCGAGAACCACTCCCGCGCTCATCGCGCACCCCTCTCGACGTCGCCTGCCGCGGCCGCGCCCGGATCGTCCGCGGCGGCGGCCCTCTCGTGCCCCTCGACGAGCTCGGCGACCAGCTCCTCCGGGCTCTCCTCGAAGCTCGAGCCGGGCAGAGCCGCGAGCAGCGCCCGCGTGTACTCGTCCTCGGGTGCGGTGAACAGCCGCTCGCGCGGAGCCGACTCCACGACGAGCCCCTGGCGCATCACCGTCACCTCGTCGGCCACGGCGCTCATCACGCCGAGGTCATGGGTGACGAGCAGGATGCTCAGCCCGCCGTCGTCGACCAGCTCCCGCAGCAGCTGCAGCACTCCGGCCTGCACGGTCACGTCGAGCGCGGTCGTCGGCTCGTCGGCCAGCAGCACGGAGGGCTCGCACGCGAGCGCCACCGCGATCGCGATGCGCTGCCGCTGACCACCGGAGAACTGGTGGGGGTAGCGCCCGAGGGAGGCCCGGGCGTCCGGCACCCGCACCCGCTCGAGCAGGGCCTCGGCCCTGGACCGCGCGGCCTCCTTGCCGAGACCGAGGTGGTGGCGCAGGTGGTCGGTGAGCTGGCGTCCCACGGTGAGCTGCGGGTGCAGGCTCGTCGACGGGTCCTGGAAGACCATGGCGACCCGGCGTCCGCGCACCGCGCCGAGCACCTGCCGGGACGCGCCGACGAGCTCCGTCGTGCCGTCGCCGGTGTCGTCGGCGAGGCGGATGCTCCCGCTGGCCGTCATCGCTCCGGGCAGCAGTCCGAGCACCGCCAGGGCGGTCATGGTCTTGCCCGAGCCCGACTCGCCGGCGAGACCGTGGATGCCGCCGCGGCGCAGCGCCAGATCGATGCCGTCCACGATGGCGTGGCTGCGGGTGCGGATGCGCAGCCCGCTGATGGTCAGTGCGTCGCTCACAGCGTGGCGCCTCCTCCGCGGATCGTCTGCGACCGCGGGTCCAGGGCGTCGCGCAGGGCGTCGCCGACGAAGGTGAACGCGATGACGACGGTGAGGATGGCCAGGCCCGGGAAGACCCCGATCCACCACGCGTCGAAGTTCTGGATGGCGTCCGACACCATCGAGCCCCACTCCGCGGTCGGCGGCTTCGCACCGAGCCCGAGGAACGACAGGCCCGACAACAGGAGGATGGCCGTGCCGATGTCGAGGCTCGCCAGGACGAGCACCGGGCCGACGATGTTGGGCGCGATGTCGCGGACGAGGGAGCGCAGCGGCGAGAAGCCGAGCAGCTGGCCGGACACGACGTAGTTCGACGAGCGGAGGCCGAGGACGAGACCGCGGGTCAGCCGGGCGTAGGACGGCCACGACACGATCAGCGCCGCGAGCACCGCGTTCAGGAGCGACGCTCCGAGCGCGGCCGCGATCACCATCGCCAGGATGACCGTGGGGAACGCCATCACGAGATCGGTGATGCGCATCGCGACCTCGTCGACCGCACGGCCGAGGAATCCGGCGACGGATCCGACGATCGCGCCGATCAGCACCGACATCACGACGAGCAGCAGGGCGAGCGGGATCGTGACCCGGGCACCCCAGATCACCCGCGAGAACACGTCCCGGCCGAGCGCGTCGGTCCCCATCAGCGTGCCCTCGCCGGGCGCCTGGAGGAGGGGCAGGTCCTGCGCGAGCGGATCGTGCGGGGCGATGACGGGGGCGAGCACGGCGATGAGGATCCAGAGCACGCCGACGGCGGCGCCGAGGAGTCCGAGCGGCGCCGACCAGCGGCCCAGGCGCAGGCGGGGGCGGCGCAGGCGGAGGCCGGGGGCGGCGACCGGGTCGAGCACTCCGGCACCGACGCCGTCGCGCGGACCGGCAGGAGCGCCGTCGCGCGGGTCGGACCGGGTGGTTCGCGGATCCGTCACGAGGCCAGCCTCACTCTCGGGTCGAGCACGCCGTACAGCAGGTCGACGATCAGGTTCACGAGCAGGTACATCACGCCGATGAGCAGGCCGACGCCCATGATGCCGCGCAGGTCGAGGTGCGACGCGGCCTGGTAGGCGTAGGAGCCGATCCCGGGCCAGCCGAAGACCGCCTCGACGAGCACGGTGCCGCTGAGCAGGCTGCCGAAGGCGAGGCCCACGACGGTGAGGATCGGGATGCTCGCCCCGCGCAGCACGTAGGAGAAGGTGACCGCGCGGTTCGGCAGCCCCTTCGCGCGGGCGGCCCGCACGTAGTCCTGGTCGAGGATCTCGAGCACCGCGGTGCGCACGAACCGGGTCAGCAGGCCCACCGTGTAGAGCGTCAGGACGAGGACGGGGAGGAAGAGGTGCGACGCCGCGTCGAGGAAGGTGTCGAGCTGGCCGGCGAGCAGGGCGTCGACCGTGTAGAGGCCCGTCACCGTCGGCGGCGTGGTGAAGTCGCTGCTCAGCCGGCCGGATCCCGGCGCGATCCGGAGCTGGAAGTAGAGGACGTAGTAGAGGACCAGCGCGAGCCAGAAGGTCGGCACGCTGAGGCCGGCCAGCGACACGACGCGCAGAACGTGGTCGGAGGCCCTGCCGCGCCGGTAGGCGGCGACGGTGCCGAACAGCACGCCGACGATCACGCTGAGCACGATGGCGCCGAAGGCGATCTCGAGGGTGGCCGGCAGCGCCTTCGCCAGGTCGCCGACCACCGGGTTGTGCGTGGTGGTGGAGACGCCGAGGTCGCCGTGCAGCAGGTTGCCGAGATAGGTGAAGTACTGCACGACGAGCGGCTGGTCGAGACCGTACTGGGCGCGGAACTGCGCGACGATCTCCGGATCCTCCGCAGCGCGCTGGCCGAGGGCGGCCGCCACGGGGTCGCCCGGCACGAGGTTGGTCAGGATGAAGGTGACGAGGGTCACGCCCACCACCAGCAGCAGCGAGGTGAGCACGCGGCGGAGCGCGTAGCGGAGGAACGGGTGGGCCGCCCGGCCCCCGCGCTGACGCGGGGTCCGGACGGCCGTCGTGGTGGTGGTGGACACGGGCTACTGCGCGGCGAGGGCCGCGATGTCGATGGTCCACACCGCGTTGTAGACGACACCCGAGACATCCTTCGCCGCGGCGATGTTGTTGCCGGGCTGGAGCAGCGGGATGAAGGGGCCGTCGGCGTTCAGCGCGGTCTGCAGCTCCTCGAAGCGCGACTGGCGCTCGTCGTCGCTGCCGCCGGTGGCCGCGGCGTCGGCCAGCGCCGAGATCGCAGGGGCCGCACCGTCGGTCCAGCCGGAGCGGAGGCCCACGACGTCGCCCGGGGTGAAGACGAGGTAGTCGCTCGGGTCCGGGTAGTCCGGGCCCCAGTACCAGAGGCCCATGGTCTCGGTGCCGTTGCGGTAGGCGTCGAGCTCGGTGGCGACGGGGGCCGGGGCGAGCTCGACGGTGATGCCGGCGTCCTCGAGCTGCGACTGGATGCGCTGCGCGATGGTCGGGAAGTCGATGCCGTTCAGGCTGATGTCGCTCGGGAAGTTGAGCGTCACGGACTCGCCGGCGTAGCCGCTCTTCGCGAGGTCCGCCTTCGCGGCGTCGAGGTCCTGGGTGAGCGCGCCGCTCTCGGGCAGGGCACCGAGCAGCATGCTCGGGATGACGCCGGACGCCTGGGCGGTGCCGTTGCCGGCGATCGAGACGAGGTCGTCGTAGTCGACGGCCTCCTTCACGGCCTTCACGAAGTCGGGGTTCGACGTGATCGCCGAGACGCTGGGGTTCTGGTTGAGCAGCAGGAAGATCACGTTCGCCGACGGGTCGCTGGTCACCGCGACCGAGTCGCCGAGCGCCTCCGCCTGGGTGCCCGAGAGGTCCAGCGCGACGTCGGCGCTTCCGCCCTCGACGTTGATCTTCTGGGTCGCGCCCTCGACGTTCTGGATGACCACGCGGCCGTAGCCCGGGGCGTCGCCGTCGTAGTTCTCGTTCGCGGTCAGCACGACCTGCGAGGCGAGGTCGAGCGTGTCGAGCACGTACGGGCCGGAGCCGGCGGAGGTGGTGTTGAGGAACGTCTCGGCGGTGTCGGTCTCGTCGGTGGTGCCGCCGTTCTCCTTCACGACCTTCGAGTTCAGGATGCCGAGCGCCGGGTTCGCCAGGATCGCCGGCAGGGCGGGCGTGGGGTTCTCGGTGGTCAGCACCACCGTCGTGTCGTCCTTCTTCGTGACGGTGACGCCGTCGAGGAGGAACGAGGGGTTGCCCTTGAGGCCGATCACGCGCTGCAGCGAGAACACCACGTCGTCGGCGGTCATCGCGGTGCCGTCCGAGAAGGTGTGCTCGCCGTTCAGGCTGAGGGTGAAGGTCTTCGCGTCGTCGGACTGCTCGAGGCTCGCGAGGCCGTCGACGACCTGCGAGACGTCGCCGCCCTCGAAGGTGAGGAGGGTCTCGTAGAGCGCCTTGTCGACCATCTGGCCGGTCGGCTCGTACATGCGGCCCGGGTCGGCGGTCTTGAGGTCGAACGCCTTGTTGATGGTGAGCGTCGCGCTGCTGCCGTCGGCGGTGTCGACGCGGCCCGAGGAGCAGCCCGCCACCAGAAGGGCGAGGGAGACCGCCGCAGCGGCGATCACCACTCGCGTCGGGGCGGAGCGCGGGGTGCGGGTGGAGCGGACAACCATGGAGGCCTCCTGGCGAGGGTTCGGCTGGACGTGTTGCGAAACGATGGCACATCGCGACGCACTCCGTTTCCAGAGGGCCGCTATCGTGGACGAACTGCCGCCCGCAGCGACGAAGGAGTGGATTATGTCGATCACCGATCCGGCCGCCGGTGCGGTCGCTGGACAAAGCGCGGGCGGGCTCGACGACCTCAATCTGCGCATCCTCGCCGTCCTGCGCGAGAACGGGCGCATCTCGATGTCCGCCCTGGCCGAGCGGGTGAACGTCTCGCGGGCGAGCGTCTACAACCGGGTCGAGCAGCTGACCGCATCCGGCGTCATCACCGGATTCTCGGCCCTGGTCGATCCGGGAAAGGTGGGGCTCGACGTCTGCGCCCTGGTGTTCGTGACGGTGCATCCGCAGTCGTGGCACCGGTTCCGCGAGGGCATCCTCCAGATGCCCGACGTGGAGTACTGCTGCATCACGACCGGCGAGCACGACGCGATGCTCCTGGTCCGCTCGCTCGACATCGGCGGCGTGCACGACTTCGTCACCGGCGTGGTCGCGGCCCGGCCCGAGGTGAAGTCGGTGGTCTCGGTCGTCGTGCTCGACGAGGTGGTGCGCAAGGCCTACCTGCTGCCCTCCGACATCCCCGACCGCTCCGGATCGACGAACCGGCTCGGCATGACGCGGTTCACCACCGCGGGGAACGGCCGCGACGCGGCGCGTTGAGCGTCAGACCTCGACGCAGATGCTGACGTGGTCGTCGCCGTCGATCTCGAACTCCTCGACGAGCCGCAGCAGGCCCTCCCCGTCGAGCTCGACGCGGCTGCCGCCGGTGCCGCTGACCACGGTCCCGCCGTCGATCAGCTGGTGCACGAACGAGACCTGCAGGGCGTCGCCGGTGCGCGTGCCCACGAACCGGCCGAAGGTCACGGTGTCGCCGACGTAGTCGCCCCAGACCACTCCGTCGCGCTCGGAGTAGTGGAACCGCGACGGCGACTCCGGGTCGACCGCACTGTTGGTCGAGGAGGTCATCACGAACTCGCGGCCGTCGAGACTGGGGGCGGTGGTGGCGTCGTTCACGTCATGGAGTATGCCGGAGAGGTCGAGGTGTCCTGGCCGCACGCCGGTTTCGTCTCGTTCTTCGGGTCCGCGACCCCCGGGGCTGGACGAAAGCGCCGTCTGCGGGTCTCTCGACGGTCCATTCGTCTGCGATCCTCCGCCGCCCGTCCCGATCCACCGAGCGACTCCGGGATCGGACGGGCGATCTCCGCGGACAGGCGGCGGCGAGGCGTCCGGACTTCCCTTGCCGCCTCGATGCTCCATCGACTCGTCCGTGATCGGAAACTTTCCCGTACTCTCAGGACCCGTACGGGGAATGAACCGGGGGCTCATCCGCATCCGGTTCGAATTCGACATCTTGGGGGCGCAATGGATCCGCAGCAATCGGTGAACAGTGATCGCGCCGTGTGCGCCCACGCGAGGAGCGGCGGATGACCGGGTCGAGTGCGACCGGCGCCGTGGTGAAGCGCCCCGAGTCGCGGGAGTGGATCGACTTCGCCAAGGGCGTCGCGATCAGCCTCGTCGTGCTCTACCACTCGTCGTTGTTCCTCGGATTCTTCGACCTCGCGGGGTACGTCCCGAAGCTCCGCACCGTGCTCCTCTACTTCCCCATGCCCGTGTTCTTCTTCATCGCGGGCCTCACGGCCGCCCGGATGCTGACGTGGACGTTCGCCGAACTGTGGCGCCGCCGAGTGCTCGCGCTGGTGTACCTCTACCTGCTGTGGTCGTTCATCCGGGTCGTCTTCTACCTCATCGTCCCGTTCTCACGGTCGGAGGCGACCTCGCCGACGGACCCGCTCAACGTGCTGGTGCTCCCCATCCTGCCGTCGAGCAGCTACTGGTTCATCTGGGCTCTCGCGATCTTCAGCATCCTCGCCTGGCTGATCCGCAAGGTGCCCCGATGGATCCAGCTCTCGGTGGCCGGGCTGCTGGCCGTCGCGGCGACGACCACCGGCCTGCTCGACACCGACAACATCGGCTGGGACCGGGTGCTCCAGAACTTCATCTTCTTCCTCGTGGCGATGTTCATCCCCCGCACGTTCTACCGCTTCGCCGCTCGCGTGAAGCTCTGGCAGGCGCTCGCGCTCGCGGTGGCCTACCTCGGCATCATCGCGGTGATCGTCGCCTTCGACGCCAACCGCGTTCCGGGCGTCATCCTGATCGCCAGTTCGGTCGCGATCATCGCGGGCATCGCCGGCTCCCAGTACCTCGTCAAGGTCCGCGCACTGAAGATCTTCGTCACCATGGGGCAGCAGAGCTTCCAGATCTATCTCCTGCACCTCTTCGTGATCGCGGTCGTCGTCGCATTCGTCCCCCTGCTCGGCGAGACGAATGTCCCACCCCTTCCGGCGACGGTCTTCCCGGTCGCCCTGACGGTGTTCTCCCTCTGGGCGTCGCTGTTCATCTTCCAGTCGCTGCGGCGCTTCTCCTGGCTGTGGGTGAGCCCGTTCAGCACCGGCAAGTCCCAGAAGAAGCGCCTCGCCGCCAGGAATGCGAGATCAGCCGAGGTCCAGCCCACCGCGGTCGAGTCCGCAGCTCCTGTCGCCCCGGCCGATGAGCCCGCTGACGCGGGGACTGCGGGCAGACCGGAGAAGGACTGACCGGCGAGCACCTCCCGGGCGACTCCCCGGGCGGCCCTTCTGCAGGCCCGAGTCGTCTCGGGCGCTGGTGAGTCCGCGTCAGACCGGGCCGGCCCGCACTGCTCGGTCTCGGGCGAGCCGAGGGAGCAGTCGGACGAGGACGACCATGCCGACGAGTTCCACGAGGGTCTGCGTGACGACGACGACGGGCGCGAGCGACAGCGGTGCCGGGAGCGCGAGTGCGAGGGGCAGCACGACGAGCGAGTTGCGGGTCGCGCCGCTGAACACGAGGGCGCGCGTCGCGGGCACGTCGAGCCGGAAGACGCGTCCAGCACCCAGCCCCAGAGCGGTCATGACCACGAGGAATCCCGCGTAGAGCGGGACGAGGACGAGAAGCCGGCCGGCCGAGGCGCCCACGGCGCCGGCCTGGGAGGCGACGACGGTGAAGAGCGTGGCCGTCATGAGCGGCACCATGAGCCCGAGCATCGTGGACTCGACGATCCGGCCGGCTCTGTGTCGGCGCGCCAGGGCCTGCACCAGCCCGGCCGCGGACAACGGCACCACGATCAGCAGCAGGAACGCCCGCGCGAACGGACCGGCGTCGACCACCGCCACCCCCGCAGGACCGATGAAGAGCAGCAGATACACGGGGAGGAGGAGGATCTGCGCGAGCATCAGCAGCGGTGCGGCGGCGAGCAGCCGGTCGGACGCCCCTCCGGCGAGCCCGGCGAACACGATCACGTAGTCGATGCACGGCGTCAGGAGCACCAGGAGGACCCCGAACAGCAGCACCGGAGTGTCGGCGACGAATCGGGACAGCCCGTAGGCGACGAGCGGCACGACGACGAAGTTCAGCACCCCGACCGCGGCGAGGAAGCGGCCGTCGCGCAGAGACCGTCCGATCGCGGCGAACGGGACCCCGAGGAACGTGGCGAACAGCAGCAGCGCGAGCACCGGTTCGATCGCGACCTCGAGGTGGTGCGCGGCGGGCAGCAGCAGTCCGAGAGCGGCGCCGGCGGCGATCGCGGCGAGGTAGAGCGGGATCTGGCGGTGCTCGAGCCAGGCGACGAGCGCTCTCACGACAGCAGGTCGGCGAGAAGGAGGGGCACGGGTGCAACGGTAGAGGTCCGAACCGCTTGAGGGTCGCTGCTCTGCCGCTCGTCGCGGCGGAGGGGCTTCTCCCTCGACCCCGCCCCGGTGAACGGACCGGGTCGAGACCTTCGACGATGCGGCACAGCCGGGGATCCGCTCCCGCACGGTCCTCCCCCGTGGGACGCGCGCCCAGGACAAAACGCCGTCGACAGCTCTTTCCCGAGTCACTCGCGGTCCTCCTCATAAGCTTTCGCAACTTCTGGTGCAGAGGTGTCGGAAAGATACGAACGCACCATGTCGCATCAGGGGCGAAAGGCTCGAAGAGCTCAGAGGTATTGAGGCCTCGGCCAGTTAATGCTTTAATCCACATCGAACCGGTTCGATGATTTATGCAGCACTGTGCGGACAGGTTCGACCAATCGCTCGATCAATGGAGATACAGCAGATGAACAGATCCATCGCTCTACGCGAGACGCCTCCCACGGATGCCGACCGGCGACAGCGCCGTCGGATCCGCGGGCGTCGTGTCCTCGCAGCAGTCGTCTCAGCGGCGGTCGTCGCAGCGGGGAGCGTCCTCGCCGTGGGCGCTCCCGCGGAAGCGGCACCCGGAGCCGCAGCCACGCTCGTCGTGGAGGCCGACCAGCCCTTCCGTCCCGTCACTCACATGGCCAGCGGGTCCCTGTACGGACTGGCGAGCGCCGGTATTCCGTCCCTCGACAAGATCCTCCCCATCAAGCCGCACACCTTCGTGCAGAAGCCCGAGGGGGGCACACAGCAGCCGACCGGTGACGCCCTGTCGGTCGCAGACACCGCGAAGTCGGCCGGTGCGGGCGTCGTCGTCCGCCTGGTGGACTACCTGCCCGGCTGGCCCTATCGATACGACAAGGCCTCCTGGCTCCCGGCCGTCGAGAAGATGGTCGAGGACACCCAGGCGTCCGGCAAGACGAACATCGTCGCCTATGCCATCTGGAACGAGCCCGATATCACCTGGCAGGCGTCGAACGGCTCCTTCTTCGATCTCTGGACCGAGACCTACCGTCTGATCCGCACCCTCGACCCCGAGATGCCGATCCAGGGCCCCGCCTACTCCGACAACATCACGAACATGCGCGCGTTCTACGAGCATGCGAAGGCGACCGACACCCTCCCGGACGTCCTCGAGTGGCACGAGCTGATCCGCTCCTCGAAGATCAAGGGCGACGTCGAGAAGGTCCGGGCCATCCTCGACGACCTCGACCTCCCCGAGCCGCCCATCGACATCACCGAGTACGCGGCACCCGCCGAGGTCGGCCTGTCCGGCCCGCTGGTCGGGTACATCGCGAAGCTCGAGCGCTACGGGATCACCCGCGCCGAGCTCCCGTTCTGGAACCAGTCGGGCGCCCTGGGCGACCTCCTCACCGGACGGAACGGCGACCCCAACGGCGCGTACTGGCTCTACACCTGGTACGCCCAGATGAGCGGCCAGATGGTGACCACCACGCCGCCGTCGAACGAGAGTCCGCTCGACGGCGCCGCCTCCGTCAGCGACGAGGGCGACGAAGTGCGCGTCATCGCCGGCGGCAACACCGGAGCCACGTCCATCAAGGTCAACGGGCTCGACGAGCTGTCGCTCGGCTCGAAGGTCGACGTCCAGGTGGACTTCACCGCCTCCTACGGCCGCACGGTGAAGACCGACGGCCCGGTCACCATCTCGAACACGACCTACGAGGTCGCCAGCGACGGATCGATCACGGTGCCCATCGTGATGAACCCGACCTACGGCTACCAGGTGATCGTCACCCCGGAGAAGAGCCCGACCAGCCTGGCGGGCGACTACACCGTGGGCAACGCGAACTCCGGTCTGCAGCTCGCCACGCAGGGCGGCGCGACCGCGAACGGGACGCCGGTCGTCCAGGCCGACTCCGCGACCTCGACCGGACAGGCGTGGAGGATCACGGCAGCGGGCCAGGGCCTCTACCGCGTCATCCACACGCCCAGCGGACGCGCCCTGACCATCGCCGGCGCCGCGACGTCCAACGGAGCAGCCGCGGTGATCGCCGACGCGAACGGCGGAGACGAGCAGCTCTGGCAGCTCATCCCCGACGGGAAGGGGAAGGTCCGCCTCGCGAACTACGCGACGGGCAAGACGCTCGGGGTCCTCAACCTGAGCAAGGACGCGGGCGCTGCGGTCATCCAGTGGTCCGACGGCGCACCGACGTCCAACTGCCAGGTCAGCGGAGCCCGCCAGCCGGGCAGGTTCGGCACGGCACTGGACTTCTGCAAGACGGCGTCGTACGGGTCGCTACCCAGCGGAATCGTCAGCGGACTCACCGGCGACTGGTCGGTCTCGACCTGGATCAAGCCGGCGTCGCTGACGAACTACTCCCGCGTCTTCGACTTCGGCACGGGCCAGAACGTCAACATGTTCCTCACTCTCAACGCCGGGGGTGCCGGACCGCGGTTCGCCATCACGAACACCGGCGCCGGAGGCGAGCAGCGACTGACCTACGGCGGTCAGAACTTCCCGCTCAACCAGTGGTCAAACGTGGTCGTCACCGTCTCGGGCACGCAGGGCACGATGTACCTCAACGGCACGGTCGTCGCCACGAACCCGAACATGACGGTGAAGCCGTCGGCTCTCGGGAACACCAACCGGAACTACCTGGGCAAGTCGCAGTACGGGGACCCGGCCTACGACGGCGCGATCGACGACTTCGCCGTCTACGACCGGGCGCTGTCCGCGGCCGACGTGGCCGCTCTGGCCGGCGGCCGGGCGGCGGCGGGCACCGTCGCGCAGTACGCGTTCGACGAGGCGTCCGGAGCCGCGCTCCAGGACTCCTCGGGGAACAACCGGAACGGGACCATCGTGCTCGGAACCGACGGGGCCACCACCAGCACCGCGACCGACGCCCAGACCGCCGACCGGTTCTGGACGCTCACGCCGGTCGCCGTCGCCGACACGACCAAGCCGGCGGTCACGCTGGTGTCGCCCACCACGGCGGGCCCCTTCTCCGCACTGGCCGTCCAGGTCGACGCGACGGACGACCGCGGACTGAAGCGCATCGTGGCCAACATCTACAAGGACGGCAAGCTCGTCACGAGCACGCAGTCCCCGGTCGCCGGTGGAGCGAGGACCGGATCGCACTCGGCCACGGTGCAGCTGCCCGACGGGAACTACACCGTCAAGTACAACGCGGAGGATCTCGCGGGCAACATCGCGCCCACGAAGACCTTCGCGGTGACGCTGGACAGCACGGCGCCGACGGCCACGGTCAAGACCGAGCCCTCCTTCACCACCGGTGAGAAGGGCGTCTACGACCAGGTGAGCTTCAAGCTGTACGACGCGGGCAGGATCGACAGGGCGGTCATCAACGGTCGCGTGAAGGATCTCACCGACAACGCGTGGTCCGACGTGAACTTCATCAAGCCGGGCGTCTTCGGCGCGGTCAAGGGTGCCAACACCATGGTCGTCCACGACGTCGCCGGGAACACCACCACCGTCCAGTTCACCCTGAACTGACCCGGACCTCGAGGCGCCCCGTATCCGTACCGGGCGCCTCGAGCGTGTGCGGGGCATGCCACGGCAGGCTGGGCGCAGGTGGGGCGCCCCCCACCCGGACCGGCAGCGGCCCCTGGATGCAGGAGCATGAGGTGCGACCGCCGCGTGCTCTCCTGCACCTGAGCGGAGAGCCGGCAGCAGTCCGACCGGTCCTCGCCGTTCGACAGCCTCCGAGGAGAACGACAGTGGCCACCATCGCAGACGTCGCCCGCGAAGCGGGCGTCTCCCGCAGCACCGCGTCCTACGCGTTCTCGGGCAACCGCCCGATCTCGGCCGAGGTGCGCCGGCGAGTGCTCGCTGCGGCTCGTCGCCTGGAGTTCACGCCCAACGCGGGCGCGCGATCGCTGGCGACCTCGCAGACCCGGGTCATCGGCCTGCTGGCGCAGTTCCTCGAGGACGAGTTCGCCCCCGCGATGCTGCAGTACACCCTCGGCGTCTCGAACATGGCCCGCGAGCTCGGATACGACATCCTGCTGGTCACCGACGCCGACGGCACGAGCGCCCTGCGACGCATCAGCGACTCCCGCATGGTCGACGGGATCGTCCTGCTCAACGTCGCCGTGGACGATCCGCGGCTGGACATCCTGCGCAACGCCCGGCAGCCGGGCGCCCTCGTCGGCCTGCCGAGGGACTGCTCCGGCGTCGACGTCTTCGACCTCGACTTCGAGGAGACCGGTCGCGCGATGATCGAGCACTTCCACGCCCTCGGGCATCGGGAGCTCGTGCTCGTGTCCCCGCCCCAGCACGTCGTCGATCGCGGCGGCGCCTACGTCTGGCGCCTGCAGGACGCCGCTCTCGAGGCCGCCGACGCCCACGGCATCCGACTGCACACGTCGTTCGCGCCCTCCACCCAGCCGGACGTCGGCCGAGCGCTCGGAGACCTGCTCGACGCGCACCCGCGGGCGACGGGGCTGCTCGTCAACAACGAAGCGGCCGCAGCGGCACTTCCGAGCGTTCTGGGAGCACGGAGCACGAGGAGCCCGGAGGACGTCTCGGTGCTCGGCCGGTTCTCGGAGGAGTTCGCGCGCACCTTCTCGCTCCCCTACTCCTTCGTGGAGAGCGCACCCGACCGGCTCGGGAGCATGGCGGTGCGTCAGCTCGTCCGCCGGATCGAAGGCGCGACCGACACCGAGGAGGCGTACGTCGTGCGCCTCCTCGGCCCTGAGATCGTCGAACGCGGCAGTACGGCGCCTCCGCGTCCGACTCCCGCGGCCTGAGCGGACGACCTCCCCCGGGCGCCCTCTCCCTCCACCCGGAACCACGACCACGAGGCGCACGATGGTCGCCTTCGCCGCCGCTGCTGTCGTGACGGCAGCCGCCGGAATCACCCGCCGCCAGAAGTCGCCGAATGATCGGCTGTCGGCACGGTCGTCCGGTTCGTAGTGTCGGACGTATGGATCCGCGACCGCTTCCCGCCGTCGGCGCCCCGGCCACCCGTGCGCTCGAGGACGCGGGCGTGCACGATGTGGACGACGTGAGGCGGGTGGGCCTCGACCGTCTCGCAACCCTCCACGGAGTCGGGCCGAAGGCGCTCCGGCTCCTCCAGCAGGCCCTCGACGCAGACGATCCCGCTCCGTAGCGATCCCTTCCCCGCACGGTCGCCTCGACCCAGAATGGTCGGAGGCTCGGCGCGCCGGTTCCGGGGGCGATCCGCCCGCGGAGGCGGCCGCCGGGGGAACGGTGGTCGGATGAACGAGGAGGCGCGATGAAGATCATGCTCGTGATGCGGTCCGACGGCAGTTACGCCGGGGGCGATGCACCCGAGGACTACGCGGCCTGGGCGGACTACGACGCGTCGCTGAAGGCGGACGGCGTCCTCGTCGGCTTCGGACGCTTCGCCGACGCCACCGGGGACGTCTCCGTCGAGACCGATCTGACCGCGGCGCGAAGAGGAAGCGGCGCTCCGGCCCCTTCCCGAGCGGAGGAGCGGTCCGCTCTCGTCGGCTACTACCTGCTCGACTGCCCGACCCGGGACGACGCCGTGCGGTACGCCCGACGCGCCCCCCTCTACGGCTCGGTCGAGGTGCACGAGCAGGCGCAGTACTGAGCCGCGGTCGCCGGTCGGGCGGCTGTCCCCGTCACCGCCGCGCGGGACCGACCGCTTCACCCGAGGGATGCGAATCGGGCGTCCGGGATCGGGGCGGCGGGAGGGAAGTGGTGTACCGCCATCGCCTGACCGATTCTCATCGGAGTGGTCGACCCGTCTCACCGGCGGTGTCGATCCGGGGCTGAAAACCTCCGGCGTCCTCGAAGCCCGGAGGTCCTCCCATGTCAGTGTCCCCACGAAGCACCACCGTCGACGGTGACGCGTCCCCCTTCGTCGTCGTGGTCAGCGCAGAAGCGCACCCGGGCGGCGCGGGGTCGGAACGGTCCGATCCGGCCACCTCGCCGGCAGCGCTCGCACGTCCGAGGACGGGGTACGGCGGAGCGATCCGGCTGGCGCAGGGCCGCGTGCTCGGCCCGCCCTCCTCCCCCGGCACCGAGCTCCTCTTAGGGCTGCTCTTCTGGCGCAGCCGCCGCGACGCCGAGGATTTCGCGGCGGAACTGAGCCGCGCTGAATCGACGTGGGTCGTGGACGAGGGGATCTACCGGTTCACCACCTCGGCGACGGCGAGCCCGGACGACGTGACTCCCGTCGATCCGGTGCGCGCTGCCCCGACGGCGGCCCACGAGATCATCCGACTGGCGCCCGTCGCGGGCAAGCAGGCATGGATGGCCGAGTACAACGAGAGCGAGACGCGCGGTCACATCAGAACGCTCGAGGGCTTCGTCTCGACGAGCTTCTTCCGCGACCTCCGGAGCGATCGGATCATCGAGTACGTGCAGTGGCGCTCGGCCGACGACCTGACAGCGGCGTTCGGGGACGAGCGCTTCGCCGAGCACGTGAGCGTGAACAGCCATTACTCCGACGGCGAGGCCTTCCTCTTCGGAGAACGGTCGACCGATGCGGCACCCGCCGATGAACCGCCCGACGGCGCGTCCACCCCCTCCGGGACCGACGGTCCTGCCACCGCTCAGAGCCCCGAGGCCCGACCGTGACTCGACTCGAGACCGTTCACGAGATCCTCGGGCCCTGGTCGTTGGCCACCACCCAGCGGTTCTGGGAGGGCTTCGCCCCGAACCGGCTCGCGTCGCAGCCGCAGGCCGCGGGCATCCGCTCCGCCCTCCTCTGCGATGCCGACTGGCAGCGAGTGGACGTCGTGGTCACCCAGGACGGGCCGTCCGCCCGCATCGTGGTCGAGGGCCCGGGCGACCTGGACGCCGCGACCGAGCAGGTCCGTCGGCTGCTGTCCATCGACATCGACGGGCGCAGCTGGCCCGACGTCGCGGCGCGCGACGAGGTCATCGCGGACGTGCAGGCTCGGCTCCCCGGGTTCCGGCCGTGCGGCTTCTTCTCGCCCTACGAGGCGGCGGTCTGGACGGTCCTGTCGCGTCGGCTGCAGATCCGGCAGGCGGCGGCGGTCAGGACGCGTCTCGCGCAGCAGCTCGGTGATGACGGAGCCTTCCCGTCCCCGGCCGTCCTGCGTGCGGCGTCCCTCGACCTGCCCGACCGCAAGGCGGAGTACCTGCAGGCGATCGCCGAGGCCGCCCTCGACGGACAGCTCTCCGGCTCCCACCTGCGCTCGCTCCAGCCGGCCGAGGCCTTCGTCCAGGTGCAGAGCATCCTGGGGATGGGGCCGTTCTCGGCCGAGCTCGTCGTGATCCGCGGCGCGAACTTCCCCGACGTCCTGCCGCGCAACGAGGGCAGGCTGAGCGACGAAGTCGCGAAGCGCTACGGCGACGACCGGTCGATCGACGAGATCTCCGAGACGTGGACGCCGTTCCGCTCCTGGGCGGCGGTGCACCTGCGCGCGCTCGCGGAGTAGACGGGCGACTCCCAGGGGCGGCCCACCGTCAGGACGGCTCCTCCCGCAGGCGCCCCGCGGCGGCCGCTGCCGCGGAGATCTCTCCGCAGTGAGTCCGGCGACGGACGCCACCCCGAAGGCCCGGGCGGATGATGGTCGGGTGAACCGCTCCGATCGTCTCTACGGGCTCGTCGAGGAGTTGCGGGCGGTCTCGCCCCGGCCGCGGAGCGCGCGCCGTCTCGCCGAGCGGTTCGAGGTGTCGGTGCGGACCATCGAGCGGGACCTGTCCGCGCTGCAGCAGGCGGGTCTGCCGATCTGGGCGGAGCCCGGCCGCACGGGCGGCTACGTCATCGACGCGTCCGCGACCCTCGGGCCGGCCGGATTCACGGTGGAGGAGGCCGTCGCCGTGCTGATCGGCCTCAGCGCGCTGCAGCGCAGTCCGTTCCGGCAGGCAGCCAGGACCGCTGCCCGGAAGACGCTCGCGGTCCTGCCGGACGACGTGGCCGCCCGCGCCGGCGCGGTCGCCTCCCGGGTGCACTTCCTCGAGAGCGAGGAGGAGGCGGTCGTCCCGGCGGAGTTCGCGACGGCCCTCCGAGCGGATCGTGTCGTCCGGCTCCGCTACCGCGACAGCAGCGGCGCGGAATCGGTCCGAGACGTCGAACCGCTCGGCTCGATCGGGAAGGAGGAGCACTGGTACCTGATCGCGTGGTGCCGGCTGCGGGAGGGGGTCAGGGCGTTCCGCGGCGACCGGATGCTGTCGGTCGAGGTGACCGACGAGCGGCCTCCGCAGCGCACCCTGCGAGCCGAGGACCTCGCGCTCCAGTACGGACGGCTGCGGTCCGTCGTCGACGACTGACCTGCTCCGGGGACGGCCGCCGCGGACCTCGCGGAGTCGCGGACGATCTGCGGAAACACCGACAGGACGGTGTCGCGACGACCGGCGAGCCTGGTGCCTCCACCTCGTCCCCGCCCCTGAAGGAGCCCCATGTCGTTCACCTCCCTCCGCATCGTCACCGACGACCTCGACGGCCTCGTCGCCTTCTACGAGCAGGTCGTCGGCCGACCGGCCGAGCGCCCGGCGCCGGTCTTCGCGCAGTTCACCGGAGCGGGCGCGACCCTCGCGATCGCCCACACCTCGACGGTCGCGATGCTCGACGGCGCCGTCGTCCCTGCGGCGAACCGCTCCGTCCTGCTCGAGTTCGAGGTGGCCGACGTCGACCGCGCCTTCGCCGAGCTCGGACCCCGGAGCGAGGACGTGGTGCTCCCGCCGAGCACCATGCCGTGGGGCAACCGCTCCGCCCTCGTCCGCGACCCGGACGGGAACATCGTCAATCTGTTCAGCAGGCCCGCGGGCTGATCGGGCGCACTCCGTCGGTCCGAGCACGCTCACGCCTGGCCGGTGGGACCCGACGGAGATCGCGGAGACCACCGGGGATCCTCTCTCGCGACGCGATCCTCCCGAGCCGGCGTGGCCTCGGGCCGACCGCGACCGGTCTGCGGTTCGCAGGCGGGAGCACGGCGACTCCGTCCAGCGTGACGTCCCGACCGCACTCCGACCGTCGGGACGGCCACCCGCCGCCGGTGTCCTCGGCGGTACCCTCGCGGCATGACCTTGGTGAACGTCGGCACCCTCGGGGCCGTCCCCGGCAGACGCGACGAGCTCGTCGCCGTCCTCACCGAGCACAACGACGACCTCGTCGACGCCGGCTGCCTGCTCTACGAGGTCGGGGTCGACGACGAGCAGCCCGACACCGTCTTCGTCGTCGAGCTGTGGGAGAGCGCCGAGGCGCATCGGGCCTCCCTCGCCCTCCCCCGGGTCCAGGCCGCGATCGCGACGGCACGCCCGCTGCTCAGCGGCGCCTTCGGCGGCTACCGCTTCGACGCAGCAGGCTCTCCCCTCCGGAGCTGACTCGCACCGAAAACGGGCGGGTCGACGGTACAAGCCGACCTGGAGGGAGCGGGCCGTCCGTCAACGGAAGACCTCTTCCTCTCCCGCAACCCCGACACATCGAAGCGGAGCACCGTGATCAGCACGTACCTCGTCGACCACGCCGCGCTCGTCCCGATCGCCTTCTGGATCGCGGTCGCGGTGGTCACGGCGATCGCCTGGCTGCTGCACCGGCGCGGCGCGGAAAGGTCTCTTCTCGTCCTCGCCGCGCTCGCCTTCGTCGTGGGGATCGCGCTGACCGTGTATCCGCCCGACGGGACGCCGCGGGTCTTCTGCACCGTGCAGTTCTCGGTGCCGTTCGACGGCATCGACACCCTCGCGAACATCGCGCTCCTGCTCCCCGGGGCCCTGCTGCTCGCGGTCGCGGTCGGCCGGCCCCTGCTCGTCGGCGCCGCCGTCTCCGGCCTGTCCGCCCTGATCGAGCTGGTCCAGGCGGGCGTTCCGGCGATCGGCCGCTCCTGCGACACGAACGACTGGTTCATGAACACCATCGGCGCACTCCTCGCCGCGCTCCTCGCCGCCCTGATCCTCACAGGGGAGAAGCGGCGCGGGCGTCGGCGAATGGTCCGCTGACACCGCCCGTCACGTCGCCCTGCTCTCGGCCGGGTGTCTCGGCGGCCGACATCAGCACGGGTCCGTCGATCCACGTCCCTGTGACGCGGACCTGCTCAGAGGACGGCCGACGCCACGGGTGTGTCTCGGCGACGCCGAGGACGACCGGGCGCGACCGGGCGCCACCGGGTGCCGCGGTCGCGTCTGTCGACCGCCCCAGGAGCTGTCAAGTCTCTCCCCCGTCGGCCTCGGCGCTGCGCACGCTGGGGGCATGAAGCATCTCCTCTTCGCGAACAAGACGATGCTGGTCGGAGACGACGCGGCGGACGCTCTGATCGAGTACGGCGTCGCCCTCGCCGTGAGCAGCACGGCGGACCGCGTGGAGTACACCGGCATCGGCGGCGACGGCGGCACCGTGCAGGCGGTGTTCCTGCTCAACGCCGGCGCCGCCCTGGTCGCCGAGACCACTCCCTCCGATCTCCCGGAGCCGGACAACACGGCCGAGGTCGCCCGCATCCGCGAACGCACCAGGACGCTCACGGGAGTGTTCCCCGTGCAGCCGAGCGAGGACGACGTCACCTTCGACGTCGAGCTCGAGCACGGCTTCGGGCACTGACCGGCCCGCCCATGCCCTCCCTCCACGCCCCCTGGCCGACGCTCTGACCGGGGACACGGACGACGCCGAGGTCCGTCGCTGGGCGGCGTCCCGCGCCCCGCTCACGCCGGGGACGATCGCCGTGCTGCAGGCCGTCGGCTTCATCAGCGCAGCGCAGCGGGTCCCCGCCGACACGGCCCTCGCTCTCCTGCTGACGGCGGCGGAGGACGACCGGCGCGATCCGCCCGACGTGGCTCGCGATGTCCTCGCGCGCCGCCATCCCCTGGCCGATCCCGGTGACGATCGCGGCGCGTCGGGGACCCCGTGATCACCGCCCTTCGGGAGCCGTGGTCGGTCCGCCGCCGGGGGCGCTGTCTCCCGAGTCCGCGACGTGAAGTGCACCGCGCGCCGCCCGCCCCGCCCGCTGGATGCGCGCCCGCACCAGCCGCTGCAGCAGCGCGGGGTAGAGCTGGACGGCGATCGTCGACCCGAGCAGCCAGGCCGCGCCGCCCGTCGCACCCGTGACCGTCGCGGCGAGGGCGAGCGCGACTCCGACGGCCGTGCACGCGAGGTGCACCGCCTCGGAGCGGCGGGTGTGCTGATCGAGTGCGGCCAGCCCCGCGCGCGTGCCGTCGAAGCCGCGCTCCCGGGTGACGAGGCGGTTCCACCCGACGATGTCGAGCAGCCGGCCGAAGACGCCGACACCGAGCGCGCGCAGCAGCGCCGGCTCGCGGCGACCCACGTCGAACCAGGACTGCTCGAGCGGACGCGTGCGCGCACCGAAGGTCAGGGCCGCCCAGCTGGTGAGGACCACCTGCGCGACCGCGGCGAAGACCGGATGCGAGGGTCCGATCGCGGTCCAGCCGGCCGCGAGGAGGGCGGCCGCGAGGACGGTGGCGACGAGGATCCGGATCACGTCCGCTCCCTCCTGCTCGTGCTGCGGTGCTCGAGGCCAGTCCAGCAGATCCGCGGCATCCGTGCGCCGCATCCTCCTCCGGACGCCCCGCGCCGGGCATCCACCGCCTACTCGGCAGCGCTTCCTTGACACCGCCGCCGGCCGGTCACCATCATGCAGTCACGACCGGCGGCGGCGCGCCACCGGCGTCCCGACAGGAACGGTGCACCGATGCCCACCATGCTCTTCGTCAACCTGGCCGTCGCCGATCTCGCCCGCGCGAGGGCCTTCTACGAGTCGCTCGGCTACTCGATCAACGAGGGCTTCAGCGACGAGAACGCCGTCAGCGTGGTGATCAGCGACACCATCACCGCGATGCTGCTCACGAGGGAGTTCTTCGCCGAGTTCACCAGCAAGCCGATCATCGACGCCACCACCTCGACCGAGGTGCAGCTCGCCCTCAGCGCCGACAGCAGGGAGGAGGTCGACACCCTCCACGGGAAGGCCCTCGCCGCGGGCGCGACCCCGGCCGGCGAGCAGGACCACGGGTTCATGTACTCGAAGAGCTTCGACGACCTCGACGGCCACCACTGGGACTTCGTCTGGATGGACCCGGCGGCCGCGGCAGGCGGTGCGCCGGAGCTGTCCGTCGAGGAGATCCGGGCGAACACGACGCACAGCTGAGGCACGACCCGTGGACGCCGAGCGGTCGACGTCCACGACCCGCGCAGTCACACTCCGTCACGATCCGGCGCGCACTCCCCTCGGCCTGACAGGCTCCCGGCATCCGCCTTCCGGGCGTCTGGACAGGAGCACACCGTGACGATCACTGCACCGGCGACCACCGCGACCACTGCTGCGGCGACCACCGCGACCATGACCTCCGCGCCCGCACCCCGTGCCTCCGCGGCGCCCGGCTTCACCACGCGCCAGGTGCACGCCGGTGCCGCGCCCGACGGCGCCCACGGAGCGCGCGTCACGCCCGTGCACCTCAGCGCCGGCTTCGTGTTCGACAGCTTCGAGCACGCCCGCGAGCGGTTCGCCGGCGAGGACGAGGGCTACCTCTACACCCGCAACGGGAACCCGACCACCGAGGAGGTCGAGCGTCGGCTCGCCGATCTCGAGGGCGGCGCCGAGGCGATCCTGGTGGCGAGCGGCCAGGCGGCCACCGCCTCCGCTCTCCTGGGGATCCTGCAGGCCGGCGACCGGGTGCTCTCGTCGCGCCGCTTGTACGAGGGCAACCGGGGGCTGCTGGTGCAGAACTTCGGTCGGCTCGGGATCGGCGTGGACTTCGTCGACGACGCGTCGGACCTCGGCGAGTGGGAACGGCGGATCGGGCCCGACACCCGGGTCCTCTTCGGCGAGCCGATCCCCAACCCGAAGAACGATCTGCTGGACCTCCCGGCGCTGGCCGCGATCGCGCACCGGCACGGGCTGCCGTTCGTGGTCGACAACACGCTCGCGACCCCGTACCTCCTCCGCCCGATCGAGCACGGGGCCGACGTGGTCGTGCACTCGACCAGCAAGTTCCTCGCCGGACACGGCTCCGCCCTCGGCGGCGTGATCGTCGACGCCGGCACGTTCGACTGGGCGGCGCGCCCCGCGCTCTTCCCGCACCTCAACCAGGAGGAGCGGTCGTTCGGCGGGCGCAGCTGGACCGAGCAGCACGGCCGGCGCGCCTTCGTCTCGTACACGCGGGACATCGTGGTCTCCCGCCTCGGACCGACGCCGTCACCGCTGAACTCCTTCCTGCTGCGGCAGGGCGTCGAGACGCTGTCTCTGCGGGTCGAGCGGCACTCGGCGAACGCCCTCGCCGTCGCCCGCTTCCTCGAGGAGCGGCCCGAGGTCGTGTCGGTCGACTACTCCGGCCTGGAGTCGAGCCCGTCGTTCGCCCTCGCGCAGCGCCTGCTCCCCCGCGGGCAGGGCTCCGTCTTCTCCTTCACCGTGGCCGGAGGGGAGGCGGGCGCGGCCGCCTTCATCGACGCCGTCGAGCTGTTCAGCCACATGACCCACCTCGGCGACGTGCGCTCGCTGGTGCTGCATCCCGCGTCGACCACCCACGCCGGACGCACCCCCGCCGAGCGCGCCGCCGCCGGGATCCACCCCGGGCTCCTCCGACTGTCGATCGGGATCGAGGACGTCGACGACCTCCTCCGCGACCTCGAGCGCGGGCTCACCGCGGTGCGCGCACACGCCCTCCCCGCGCTCACGGAGGTGTGAGCGTGGCGCGCCGTCAGCACTTCGGCTGGTTCTTCTCCCGGGGCTTCGGCCCGCAGGGGTGGGGGCACCCCTACCGGGAGTGGAACCACGACTGGACGAAGCCCGGCCTCTACCAGCAGTCGGCCCGCGAGCTGGAGCAGGCCGGCTTCGAGCTGATCGTGATGGAGGACGCCGTCTCGCTCGGCTCCCCGGAGACGCTCGACCTGCGGGTGCGGGGAGCGTACGGCGGGCCGAAGCACGATCCGCTCCTCCTGGCGCCGTACCTGTTCGCGGCGACCGAGCGGATCGGGCTGGCGCCGACGATCAACGCCGGCATCACGCCCCCGTACCTCGCCGCCCGGCAGGCGGCGACGCTGCAGCACCTCAGCTCCGACCGCTTCGGGATCAACCTGGTCACCGACGTCGGCAGCGCCCGCCACGTGGGCCTGGAGCCGCTGTCGCACGACGCGGCCTACGACCGGGCCGACGAGTGGATGGCGGTCGTCCGCCGGCTCTGGCACAGCTGGGGGGAGGGCGCGCTGGTCGCCGACCCCGAGTCGGGCCGCTACGCCGACGGCACCCGGATCGACGCGTTCCGCCACCGCGGGGAGCACTTCCGCGTGGACGGACCCCTGAACGCCGTCCCCTTCGCGAACGGCGACCCGATCGTCGTCTCCCCAGGCGGCTCCCCCCGCGGCCTGGCCTTCGCCGGCACGCAGTCGGACGTGCAGCTCGCGCTCGCCCCTCTGGAGGCCCGGGCGGTGCGCGACTACCGGGCGCGCGTGCTCGCCGCGGCCGAGCAGCACGGGCGGACCGCGGACGACCTGCGCGTGCTCTTCGTCGTGAAGCCCGAGATCGTGTCGAGCCCGGAGGAGGCCACGCGCGTCGTCGAGGCGTCGCGCCACCCCGACGAGGACGCGCTGCGGCGGATCGCGCTCGGCTGGTCGAGCGACCTGGAGACCGACCTCACGGGGCTCGACCTGGACCTCCCCGTCCCGCGGTCGGTGTTCGGCGAGCACGTCTCGCACGGCACCATCGCCGGCCTCTACGGCGGCACGGAGGACGCTCCGCTGCGGGAGCTGCTCACCAGGAAGGCGCACAAGGGCCGCGTCGCCGAGCGCGCCGGCTTCGTCGGCACCGCGGAGGAGTTCGCCGACTTCGTCGAGGAGCTCGGCGACGACGGCGGCAGCGACGGGCTCCTCCTCTCCGGGGACCTGCACCCCGTCACCCTGCACCGGATGCTCGACGACCTCGTCCCCGTCCTGCGCCGCCGCGGGATCCTCCGCGACGAGCTCGCTCCCGGCGGGACCCGCGCCAACCTCTTCGGGACGTAGGGGGGGGTCCTCCCCGTCTCACTCCGGATCCTGCGCCCGGCCGGGCACCGGGCGGAAGAACCCGTGCTCGATCTCGTGGGCGAGCTGCACAGCCTCGACACGCGAGGCCGCCCGGTCCACCGCCGGCGGCCCGGCCTCATCGGGGGTGCAGAGGGAGCGGAGGCGCTGAAGGACGGCTCCTCGCCACTGTCGTGCGATGCCGCCCGCCTCGGTGCTCCGCCGTCCCACCTCGTCGAGTCCCCGCGAAGGCGCTCCGCCGTTCACACGGCGGCCCGCACGGCTTCGAGCGTCTCGAGGAGGAGGGGACGCGGCATGGCGAAGACGAGACGCACGTGGTCGGCGTAGCCGGCGCCGCACAGGCGTCCGGAGGTGAGCGTCACTCCCGCCTCGCGCTGCAGGTGCTGCGCGGGATCGGTGAGGCCGAGAGCACCCAGGTCGAACCAGGCGAGATACGTCGCCTCCGGGGTGCGGTGCCCGATCCGGGGCAGCTCGGAGGCGAGGAAGTCGGCGATGAGGCGCCGGTTGCCGTCGAGGTAGTCGACGACCTCGTCGAGCCACGCTCCGCCCTCCCGGTAGGCGGCCGTCGAGGCGATCACGCCGAGATTCGAAGCGCCGTGCTGCACCGCGAACCCGAAGCGCGAGTAGACGTCCTCGTCTGCGTCGTTCGTGGTGATCAGCTGCGCGGCCTTCAGGCCGGGGATGTTCCACGCCTTCGAGGCGCTCGTTCCGGTGACGGAATGCCGGGCGGCCTCCTCCGAGACCGAGGCGTAAGGGATGTGGGGGACGCCGTCGAACCGCAGCGGCGCGTGGATCTCGTCGGCGAAGACCCGCCCGCCGTGGCGCTCGACGACAGCGGCGAGACCTTCGAGCTCGGACCGTGGCAGGACCGAGCCCGTCGGGTTGTGCGGATTGCAGAGCACCAGGGTGCCCGCTCCCTGCGCGAAGGCCGCATCGATCCCGTCGAGGTCGTGCTCCCAGCGGCCGTCGACGATCGTTCCCGGGACCTCGATCACCTCGCGTCCGATGGCCGACAGGTAGGTGAGGAACGGCATGTAAGCGGGGGTAGGCACGATCACCGGTGAGCCGGGGCGGGAGAACTCGGTGACGGCCACTCCGAGCGCGGCCATGACATCCGAGACGGAGTGCACGCGGGCGGGGTCGACCGTCCACGCGTACTGCTCAGCGAGGTACTCCGCGGCGGCCTCGCCCAGCTCGCCCGCAGTCGAGGGGGACAGATAGCCCAGCACGTCGCCGGCCACGGCGTCGTGCAGTGCCCTCCGAACGGCCGGCGCCGTACCGAAGTCCATCTCGGCGACCCAGGCTCCGATGGTGCCGGGGCGGAGGCTCCACTTGCGGCTCGTCGGGCGGTCGAGTCGTTCGCGCGTGAGCGAGTCGAACAGGTGCATGAGAGTCCTCGGGGAAGCGGGCGGAGGGCGCCCCGCTGGTCGATCGGGGCGCCCGAGGCGGGGGCGGCTCAGCTGTTGTCGAGCGGGAGCCCGGGCGGGTTCACCAGGGCCTCGTCCACGGCCTCGTCCTGCAGGCCGTAGGCCGACAGCCAGTCCTGGTACTGACCGTTCCCGATGAGGTAGCCGAGGGCCTGGGCGATCGGCTCGGCGAGTCCGGAGTCCTTCTTCACAGTCGCCGCGATCAGCCCGTCGAGCGATTCGCCCGCTCCGGAGAACGTGCCGGCGTTGCGGGTCGGGTCGGCGCCGTCCTCCGAGATCCGGTTCTGGTAGACCGTCGTCGGGTTGGGCCCGAAGTAGGCGTCGATCCGGCCGGAGCCGAGAGCGAGAGTGACGGAGTTGGCATCGGGCAGTCGCGTGATCTCCAGGGACCTGCCCTCGGACTGCAGACGGGCCTGCCACTCGAGCAGGATCTTCTCCTGGTTGGTGCCGCTGCTGACCGCGACGGTGAGTCCGTCGAGGTTCTCGTAGTCGCCGTCGAACTCCCAGTCGTTCGAGGCGAGGACCTGGAACGCGAGGGTGTCGGCGCGGTAGGAGGCGAAGTCGTACTTCTCCTTGCGCTTCTCCGTGACGGTGATGTTCGAGAAGCCGACGTCGCTGCCTCCGGTGTCGATGCCCACGAAGAGGTTGTCCCAGGTGGAGTTCTCCACCTCGGGCTGCAGCCCGAGGACGGCGGCGACGAGGCGGCCGAGATCGGGCTCCGAGCCGGTGAGGGTCTCGGTGTCGGTCCCGGTGAACGCGAGCGGAGGGAAGCCTGCGGGGAGAGCGCCGACGCCGATCGTCAGGGTCCCGCGGTCGAGGATCTCCTGCGGCAGCGTGCCGCGGATCTCGTCGACGACCGGCACGTCGATGTCCGTCTCGGTCGCCGCTCCGTTGGAGAGGGCACCCACGGTGACGGTGGTGGTGCCGGAGGCGGCTCCCGGGGAGGCCGGGTCGGAGGCGGCGGCACCGGAGCAGGCCGCGAGGCCCGTCGTCAGCGCGGCGGCAGCGAGAAGCGCCCCGACTCTGGTCCAACGAGTGATGTGCGGTCTGGTCATGATTCGATTCCTGTGTCTGTCGTGCGGATGGAGAGGAGGAGGAGTGCGGGGGCTCAGCCGAGGACTCGGCCGAGGAAGTCGCGGGTCCGCGGATTCTGCGGGCGGTCGAGGACCTCGCTCGGGCTGCCCTGCTCGACGACGAGGCCGTCGTCGACGAACACCACCCGGTCGGCGACCTCGCGGGCGAAGCCGATCTCGTGGGTCACGACGATGAGGGTGCGGCCGCTCTCGGCCAGCGACCGGATGACCTGCAGCACCTCCCCGACGAGCTCGGGATCGAGAGCCGAGGTCGGCTCGTCGAAGAGGATCACCTCGGGGTCGAGCGCGAGCGCACGCGCGATGGCCACGCGCTGCTGCTGGCCGCCGGAGAGCTGCCTCGGATAGGCCGCCGCCTTGTCGGCGAGACGGACGTGCTCGAGCAGGGCGCGTGCCCGCTCGCGGGCCTCCGCGGGCGGCTGCCCCTGCGAGATCGGCGCCTCGGTGACGTTCTCGAGGATCGTCAGGTGCGGGAACAGGTTGAAGCTCTGGAAGACGAAGCCGATCCTCGCCCTCTGGCGCAGGATCTCCTTCTCGCGCAGCTCCTTGAGCCGACCGCCGCGCAGCCGCACCCCGATCAGCTCGCCGTTCACGGAGACGAACCCCTCGTCGAGCTTCTCGAGATGGTTGATCGCCCGCAGCAGGGTCGACTTGCCCGAGCCGCTCGGACCGAGGATAACCGTGACGGTGCCCGCCTCGACGCGCAGGTCGACTCCCCGGAGCACGGTCCGGTCGCCGTAGGACTTGGTCGCGTTGTGGATCTCGATGGCGGCGGTCATCGCGCACTCCTCAGGCCGGCGAGCGAGCGCCGCACCCGCTGGAGGGGCGTGGGCGCGAGCTCCCGGTGCGCGCCGCGGGCGTAGAAGCGCTCGATGTAGAACTGCACGACCGAGATCGCCGAGGTCAGCACCAGGTACCAGATCGTCGCGACGACGAGCAGGGGGATGATGTCCGTCGGGTACGTGCTGCCGAGGTTCTGAGCGACCCCGAACAGGTCGAGCAGCGAGACGTAGAACAGCAGCGAGCTCGCCTTCAGCAGGCCGATGATCTGGTTCACGTAGGCGGGCACGATCGAGCGGAGCGCCTGCGGGAGGACGATGCGGGTGAACTGGCGGCGCTGCGGGATCCCGAGCGCCTTCGCCGCTTCGTGCTGCCCCTGATCGACCGCGAGCACCCCGGAACGGACGACCTCGGCGCTGTAGGCGATCTCGGACAGGCTCAGGCCGATCACGCCGAGGGCGAGCGGAGGCAGCAGCGACACCGTCGGCACCGACCACTGCGGACCGAAGGGGATGCCGATGCCGACGGTCGGATACAGGTTGCCGAGATTGAACAGGAAGATGAGGACGAGGATCAGCGGCACCGAGCGGAACAGCCAGATGTAGACCCAGCTGAGCGTCGACAGCACCGGATTGCCCGAGAGCCGGGCTACGGCGACGACGATGCCTCCGACGAAGCTGATCACGGCGCTGATGGCGGTGGCGAGGAGCGTCAGCTGCAGCCCCTTCAGGATCGCCGGACTGAAGAGCCAGGTCCCGACCTTCGGCCACTCCCACGACGGGTTCGTGAAGAGGGTCTGTCCGGCGTTCAGCAGGAGCACGAGGACCAGTGCGGCGACCACCCAGCGCACCGGGTGGCGCAGCGGCAGCACCGGCCGCTCGCCGAGTCGGGCGAGGTCGATGCCTCCGGGAAGGGGGCCGGACGTGTCCCGCGGTCGAGGCGGCGCGATCGTGCCGCTCATGAGGCACGCCCCGTGACGCCACCGCGCAGGCGTGCTCCGCCGTCGGGCAGGGACGCGGTGAGCTGCGCGAAGGAGTCGTCGTGCGCGGTCCGGATCCTCGCGACGTCGAGCGGCCGATCGGTGAGCGTCCGCGCATAGCCGTGCAGGACGACCACCTCCGGAGGCTGGTTCACGTCGTAGAGCGGTGTGTAGCCCGCAGTGAGGTAGAGCCGCTGCGCCTCCGGCTGGAGCGGCCCGGTCGTGAGGTAGACGGTCGAGTAGCCGAGCCGGCGGGCCTCCGCCTCGAGCTCTGCGACCACGCGCAGGGCGAGTCCCTGCCGACGGTGCGCCGAGGATGTCCAGATGCGCTTGAGCTCGGCGGTCGTGTCGTCGAATCTCTTCAGCGCGCCTCCGGCGATCGCGGTGCCGTCGCGCAGAAGCAGGACGAAGGATCCCTCCGGCGGGGCGAACACCTCGCTCGGGTAGCGCGCGAGCTCGGCCGATGCCGGCTCGCCCCAGGCGGTGCCGTAGCGGGTGTCGTACTCGCGCTCGAGCTCGTCGAGCAGGGGCCGGGCCCGCGGGTCATCGGCCCGCACATGGACGAACTCGTCGGCCGCGACGGTGTCAGACGAGGACACGAGCGGCCTCCTCGGCGGCCTGGGCGGCCGCGGCGTCGCGTCGAGCGACCTCCTCGCGCACCAGCGGTATCACGTGGCGACCGAAGTCGAGGGTGTCGTCGACGTAGTCGTAGCCGCGCGCCGAGATGATGTCGACCCCGAGATCGACGTAGTCGAGCAGCGCGGCGGCCACCGTCTCCGGCGTCCCGACGAGGGCGTTCGAGTTGCCGCGCGCTCCCGCGGCGACTCCCGCCCTGGTCCAGAGCGCGCGATCGAAACGGTCGCCTGCGGCGGCGATTGCGAGGAGGCGCTGCGAGCCGGTGTTCTCCGGCGCGGCGAGGCCTCCGGGGGCGGTCTCGCGGGTGCGCGCCTCGATGCGGCGGAGGATCCCCTCCGCCTTCTCCCAGGCCTGCTCCTCGGTGGCCCCGAGGATGGGTCGGAAGGCGACCTGGATGCGCGGCGCGACGTCGCGGCCGGCCGCCGCCGCCGCCTCCCGGATGCTGCGGATCTGCTCGGCGGTGTCCCGCAGCGGCTCGCCCCAGAGCGCGTAGACGTCGCTCTCGGCGGCACCGACGGACAGAGCGGCGGGAGAGGAGCCTCCGAACGAGATCTGCGGCCGAGGCTGCTGCACCGGCCAGACGTCGCTGACGAACCGGGAGAAGCGGTAGTGCTCCCCGACGTGATCGAACGGCTCACGGGTCGTCCAGACCTGCTTGACGATCCTGATGTACTCGGCGGTGCGCGCGTAGCGCTCGTCCTTGCTCAGGTAGTCGCCCTCCGCGGCCTGGTCCGCGTCCGACCCGCCCGTGATCACGTGGACGCTCAGGCGGCCTCCACTCAGCTGATCGAGGGTCGCGAAGGCTTTCGCCGCGACCGTGGGGTAGGAGACGTTGGGCCGGTGCGCCAGCAGCAGCTGGATGCGCTCGAGCCGCGACGCGATGAAAGCGGCGGCGACGGCGGGGTCGGGGGCTCCGGAGTGGTAGGCGAACAGGATGCGGTCCCACCCGCTGTCCTCATGAGCCGCGGCCAGACGCACCGTGTACTCCGGGTCGAAGCTCGCGCCGCTGCGTGCTCGTGTCTCGCTGCCGTCGTTGAGCGCGGCGATGCCGAGGAATTCGATGGGCACTCGAGGCTCCTGCCTGTCGGGGCGCACCGTTCTGCACGCCGTGGGGGCCGACGCTAGGGTCCGCGGCCACCCGGCTCCAACCCCGCCGCTACACACTTCTTCACATCGTCACGAGTCGTCACAGAGCGGCGTCCTCACGGGGGAAGGGTCATCGTGGACGCATGTCAGCGCCATCGGACGGGACCCGCTCCCTCGTGATCGTCGGGGGAGGTCCCCGCGCGGTCGGGGTCCTCGAGCGCCTCGCCGCGAACGCCGCCGAGGACGCCCTCGGGCCGGCCGCGCTCGTCGTCCACGTCGTCGACCCGTACCCCGTCGGCCCCGGCCGGATCTGGCGCTACGAGCAGTCGCCGCTGCTGAAGCTCAACTCGCTCGCAGCCGACGTGACGATGTTCACCGACGCGAGCGCGACGATCGAGGGGCCGGTGCGCCCCGGACCCTCGCTGATCGAGTGGGCGGAGGCGGTGCGGGCCGGCCGGATCGCGCTCGCAGAGGGCGACGAAGCCGTGCGCCGCGAGCTCGACGGGCTCCGCGCCGACAGCTTCCCCACCCGCCGGCTGCAGAGCCTCTATCTGCGCTGGTTCCACCGGGAGGCGCTCGCCGCTCTCCGCCCTGACGTCGAGGTCCGCGAGCACGCGGCGCGCGTCGTCGAGGTGCTCGGCCGCGACAACGGTGCGCAGCGGGTCGTCCTCGACTCCGGCGACGTGATCGAGGCGAACCTGGTCCTGTTCTCGCTCGGGCACAGCGGCGCTCTGCCGACGGTCGACGAGACCCGGCTGGCCGGGTTCGCCGAGCGCCACGGCCTCGCCTACCTGCCGCCGTCGTTCACGGCCGACGCCGACCTCGGATCCCTCCGCGCCGGACACGACGTGATCGTGCGCGGCCTCGGCCTCGTCGCGGTCGACCTCCTGGTGCTGCTCACCGAGGGCCGGGGCGGCCGCTTCGAACGGGACGACGCCGGCGGACTGCGCTACCACCCGTCGGGACGCGAGCCGCGCATCCTGATCGGCAGCCGCCGCGGGGTCCCCTACCACTCGAAGATCGGCTCGACGCTCCAGGGAGCCGCGCCCGAGCCCCGCTGGTTCTCGGCGTCCGTCGTCGAGGAGCTGCGCTCGCGACACCGCCCGCTCGACTTCAGCGAGGACGTCTGGCCCCTGATCGCCCAGGAGATGCTCTGGGGCTACTACCGTGAGCTCTTCACCGGGCACCCCGACCGGGTGAGCACCGACTGGACGCACTTCTCGGAGGTGTTCTCGCGGCTCGACCCGCGCGCCTCGGTCCTCGCCGGCTCCCGCGGCCCGCGACCCGAAGCGGGACAGGGGTACGCTCTCCCCGCACTCGGGGCCGACGCCGAGCGGGTCCTCGGAGATGCGCGGACCCTGACCGCGCTCGTCGCGGACACTGTGCCGGACAGCCTCGACAGGCTGCTCCTCCCCGATCTCGACCGCCCGTTCGCCGATGTGCGGTTCGCCGACGGCTCGGCGCTGCAGGAGGCGGTGCGCGCCTACATCCGGGACGACCTGGCTCTGCGCAGCCGGCAGGAGCACAGCGCCACGATGGCGCTCTTCCTCGCGCTTCTGCGCAGCCACTTCCTCGTCGCCGATCTCACCGCGTCCGCGAGGTGGACGCCCCGCTCGCGGATCGAGGATCTGCACGGATGGTGGCTCGGCTGGTTCAGCTTCCTCGCGAGCGGGCCGCCCGCGCACCGTCTCGAGGAGCTGCTCGCACTCTCGGACGCGGGCGTCGTCGACTTCCTCGGCCCGGGCATCCGTGTGGAGACTTCCGAAGAGGAGGGCCGCTTCGTCGCGAGCGGCGGGGCGACCGATCAGGTCGTCCTCGCTGACGCTCTCGTCGACGCGCGCCTCCCCCGGACGTCCGTTGCGAGGAGTGACGACGCGCTGATGCGAGCGCTCGTCGCGTCGGGGTCGGCGGTCGAGGACCTCGTCGACGTCGGCGACACTCTCCTGTCGACCGGGAGGCTGCGCGTGCACCAGGACGACACCCTGCTGCGCTCGACGGCGGGAGGCCGCGTCGGCCGCCGGTACGCGATCGGCCCGTACACCGACTCGCCGTTCGTCGGCGCCTTCTCCCGGCCGGGCACGAACGCGGTGTCGTTCCGCGAGAACGACAAGGTCGCGCGCGCGCTGCTGCGCCGCCTCCGCGCACTCGACGACGAGGAGCTCGTCCGAGCCGGCACCCTGATCCGAGGAGCACGATGACCGCCGCCCCACCCCTCAGCCTCGCCGTCGCCCTCGAGGGCGCCGGCTGGCACCCCGCGTCCTGGCGCGAGCCTGGCGCCCGTCCCGACGCGCTCTTCACCGGCGCGTACTGGGCGGACATCGTGCAGCGGGCGGAGCGCGGCGGGATCGACTTCGTGACGATCGAGGACTCCTTCGCCCTGCAATCGGCGGACCCCTTCCTGGCCGACGACCGCACCGACGAGGTCCGCGGCCGGCTCGACGCGCTGCTGATCGCCTCCTACGTCGCCCCCCTCACGAGCCGCATCGGTCTCGTGCCCACGGTCACCGTGACGCACACGGAGCCCTTCCACGTGTCGAAGGCCGTCGCGACGCTCGACCACCTGAGCCGGGGGCGGGGCGGTTGGCAGGTCAGGGTGTCGTCACGCGTCGACGAAGCCTCGCACGTCGGACGACGAATCGCGGCGATCGTGCCCCCGGAGCCGGGCACGCCCCTTCTCGAGGACCCCGCGATCCGCGCCGTCGTCGACGAGCTCTTCGAGGAGGCGGCCGACGCCGTCGAGGTCGCACGGAGACTCTGGGACAGCTGGGAGGACGACGCCGAGATCCGCGACGTCGCCACCGATCGCTTCCTCGACGCCGACAAGGTGCACCGCGTCGACTTCGCAGGACGCTGGTTCTCGGTGCGCGGCCCCGCGATCACTCCCCGGCCGCCGCAGGGGCAGCCCGTCGTCGCCGCGCTCGCACACGCCGACATCCCGTACCGTTTCGCCGCGCGCTCGGCCGACGTCGTGTTCGCGACGCCTCAGAACGCAGCGGACGCCGAGAGGATCCTCCAGGAGATCGCCGAGGCGGAGCGCGGGGCGGGGCGCACGGGCGAGCGCCTGCGGGTCCTCGCCGACCTCGTCGTCGTCCTCGACACCCCGGCGGAGTCCGCCGCGGCCAGACTCTCGCGCCTCGACGCTCTCGGCCGACCGCTCACCGGCGACGCCGCCGTCGCCGCCGGGTCGGCCGCGTCCGTCGCCGACCGCATCGCCGAGCTCTCACGGCTCGGCTACGACGGCGTCCGCCTCCGACCCGCGGTTCTCGCCACCGATCTGCCGCTGATCGCCGACGACCTCGTGCCCGAGCTGCGCCGACGCGGTCTGCTCGTCGGGACGGAGGAGGGCCGCACCCTCCGCTCAGCCCTGGGCCTGCCCACGTCGATCCCGAACCGCTACGCCTCCGAGGAGCAGTCATGACGCGGCGACCGAAGCAGATCGTCCTCGCCGCCTACGTGGGCGGGGTGAACGAGCACACCCTGTGGGAGCACCCCGACGCCGGCAGCCAGGTCGACTTCTCGACGTTCCGCCGCGTCGCAGAGACCGCGGAGCGCGGGCGGTTCGACTACTTCTTCCTCGCCGAGGGTCTGGCCCTGCGGGAGCGCGCGGGGCGCCCGTTCGACCATGACATCGCCGGACGACCGGACACTCTGCCGCTCCTCGCCGCGCTGGCCGCGGTCACGGAGCACATCGGCCTGGTCGGCACGCTCAACGCGACGTTCAACGAGCCCTTCGAGCTCGCCCGTCAGATCGCGACCCTCGACCACCTCTCAGGCGGACGAGCGGGGTGGAACGTGGTCACGTCCTTCGACGCCTTCACGGGCGCGAACTTCCGCCGCGGCGGCTTCCTCGACCGCGCCGACCGCTACGCCCGTGCCGAGGAGGCCGTCCGCGCGGTGACGATGCTCTGGGACACCTGGACCTCCGACGCCGTGCGAGCCGATGCCCCCTCCGGCGAGTTCCTCGCCGACTCGTCGACGGGGTCGTTCGCCGTCTCGAGCAGCCAGTTCGACGTCTCCGGCCGTTTCACCGTGCCGCGCAGCCCGCAGGGCCGCCCGGTGATCGTGCAGGCGGGCGTCTCTCCGCAGGGTCGCGACTTCGCGGCGTCGAGCGCCGACGTGATCTTCTCCCCCTACCACCGGGGACCTGAGGCGCACGAGTTCGCGCGCGACATCGCGGCCCGGGTCGCGGCGGCGGGTCGCCCGGCCGGCTCCGTGCGGATCCTCCCGTCAGCCGCCGTCGTCCTCGGCGGCACCGCTGCGGAGGCGGAGGAGAGAGCGCGGTGGATCCGCGATCAGCAACTCACACCGCGCACGATCCAGGTGCTCTTCGAGCAGGTCTGGAACCGGGACCTGTCGGGCTTCGACGTCGACGGGCCGGTACCCGATCTCGAGCCCGACCTCGAGGCGCCGCCGCTGATCGAGGGCCGCGCACTGATCCACGGTGATCGCGCGGGGACCGTGCGCGCCTGGCGTGCGCTCGCTCAGGAGCGCGACCTCACCCTCCGCGGTCTCGCCGAGACCGTCTTCGACCGCACGGAGTACGTGGGCACGGCTGAGCAGGTCGCCGACCGTCTCGACGAGTTCGTGCAGAGCGGAGGCGGCGACGGGGTCGTCCTCGGATCGCACCTGCACCCGGGTGGTCTGGACGAGTTCGTCGACCGCGTCGTGCCGCTGCTGCAGGAGCGCGGTTCGCTGCGCACCGAGTACGAGGGCACGACCCTGCGGGAGAACCTCGGCCTGGAGATCCCCGCCCGGCCGTGACCTCATCCCCTCCGCCCCCTCTCCGACCTCCGAAGGAAGACCATGACCGACGCCTACTACGACCGCGCAGCCGACCGCCGCTACACCGCCGCCTACAAGAAGGAGACCCCCGACGTCCTTGCGGCGTTCACCGCCTTCGACACCGCCGTCTTCGCTCCGCAGGGTCGCGAGATCCCGCTCAAGTACCGCGAGCTCATCGCCTACGCCGTGGGCATCAGCAAGCAGTGCGTCTACTGCATCGACGGCCACGGCCAGAACGCCGTGCGCGCCGGTGCGACCGAGACCGAGCTCGCCGAATCAGCCTGGGTCGCGGCCGCCATCGGAGCCGGAGCCGCCTTCGCGCACGGCCGACTCGGCTTCAAGCTGACCGAGGACCACCCGCACTGATCGTGCCCCCGCCCCAGTCCCTCCTACCGATCGGCCGATCATGACGAACGAACCCGCCTTCAGCATCACCCTCACCCCCTTCGACGAGGACTACTCGCCGGCCCAGAGCTCCCGGATCACCACCAACTTCGCGAATCTGGCCCGCGGCGAGCGCCGCCGGGAGAACCTCCGGACCGCGCTGCGGATGATCGACGACCGGTTGAACGATCTCGTGCCGGGCGACGATCCGAGCCGCGGCCGCTACACGGTCGGGCTCGACATCGTCTCCGTCGGGCTGCGGCTCACCGCGGACGGCGAGGACCGGGAGTTCCCCCTGCTGGAGGTCCTGCGCACCCGGATCCTCGACCGCCGCACCGGCCGATGTCAGCCGGGGACACTGGGGAACAACTTCTCCTCCTACCTCCGCGACCACGACTTCAGCGTGCGGCTGCCGGCGGTCAACACCTCGCAGGCCGGCTTCACCGTCCCCGACGACTTCGGCGTCCTGCACGGCGCGCTCTTCCAGCACTTCCGGGACTCCGCGCAGTACGCGGAGCTCTCGTCGACGCCGCCCGTCATCTGCATCAGCGTCTCGACGAGCAGGACGTACCGGCGCACCGGGACCCTCCATCCGATCCTCGGCGTCGAGTACCGGCAGGACGAGCTGTCGCTGACCGACCGGTACTTCTCGGAGATGGGCCTCGGGGTCCGCTTCTTCATGCCGCCCGGCAGCACGGCGCCGCTCGCGTTCTACTGCGGCGGCGACCTGCTGGAGGACTACTCGGACCTCCAGCTCATCGCCACGATCAGCACGATGGAGACGTTCCAGAGGATCTACCGGCCCGAGATCTACGGCGCGCGCTCGGCCGCCGCCGACGTCTACCGGCCGGACCTGGAGCAGCAGGACTACGTGCTGCCCGCGGTCTCCTACGACCGCGAGGAGCGCGGCCGGCTCGCGGTCGAGCAGGGGCGGTTCGCGGAGGAGCACCTCATGAAGCCGCACGGGGAGCGGCTGCGGCAGTGGGCCGCCGGGTACGCGGGAGCGGTCCGATGAGCGCCCGCGGATCCTCGACGTCCCTCCCGCTCCTGCCCACCTCGATCGCCGGCAGCCTGCCGAAGCCGTCGTGGCTCGCGCAGCCGGAGACCCTGTGGTCCCCGTGGCGCCTGACCGGCGACGCCCTGGCCGAGGGCAAGCAGGACGCCCTGCGCGCCGCCGTCCACGAGCAGCACCACCGGGGCCTGGACATCGTCAGTGACGGGGAGCAGACTCGGCAGCACTTCGTCACGACGTTCATCGAGCACCTCACGGGCGTCGACTTCGAGCGGCGCGAGACGGTGCGCATCCGCGACCGGTACGACGCGAGCGTGCCGACCGTCGTCGGCGCCGTAGGGCTCGAGAGGCCCGTGTTCGCCGACGACGCCCGGTTCCTGCGCGAGCAGACCGATCAGCCCATCAAGTGGGCGCTGCCCGGCCCGATGACCATGATCGACACCCTCTCCGACCGGCACTATGGGAGCCGCGAGAAGCTGGCGTGGGAGTTCGCGACCATCCTCAACGAGGAGTCGCGAGCCCTCCAGGACGCCGGAGTCGACATCGTCCAGTTCGACGAGCCCGCCTTCACCGTCTTCTTCGACGAGGTGCAGGACTGGGGCGTGGCCGCGCTGGAGAGGGCGGCGGAGGGACTCCGCATCGAGACCGCGGTGCACATCTGCTACGGCTACGGGATCAAGGCGAACACCGACTGGAAGGCGACCCTCGGGTCGGAGTGGCGGCAGTACGAGGAGTCGTTGCCGCTCCTCCAGCAGTCCTCGCTCGACATCGTCTCGCTGGAGAGCCACCACTCCCACGTGCCGATGGAGCTGATCGAGCTCGTCCGCGGCAAGAAGGTCATGCTCGGAGCGATCGACGTGGTGAGCGGGACCGTCGAGACGCCCGAGGAGGTCGCCGACACCCTGCGACGCGCCCTCCGGTTCGTCGACGCGGACCTGCTCCTCCCGAGCACGAACTGCGGCATGGCGCCGCTGCCCCGCGACCTCGCCTGGGGGAAGCTCAGTGCGCTGAGCGCGGGAGCGTCGATCGTCCGCGAGGAGCTCGCGCCCTGACGGGCCTCCGGAGAGACGGGTCGCGGCCGGCCCGTCTCCCCGGAGGTCCCGCCCGCCTCACCCCTCCGCTCGCGCCTCCTGCGCCGCGATGTCCTTCATCGCCAGGTCCGCGCGGCGGAACTGGTCCGTCTCCGGAAGCGCGAGGTGCAGTCCGGCGACGGTCGTGAGCGAGACCGTCACCTCGGCCACGGTCACGTCGAGGACGTGCCCGCCCTTCTCGCCGGCGTCGTCGACGTAGTGCAGGTGATACCCGGGGACCGACACGGCCTGCTCGAACTGCGGAGTGCGGAAGCCCGCGATCGTGCCGCGGGTGTCGGCGATGCCGGTGACGCTCTGGTGGGCGGTCGCCTCGATCAGGGGCGGGTACGGCTCGGTCTGCGCGCCCACGGTCCGGGTTCGAACCTCGGTGAACCGGCCGTCGATCCGCAGGGCGACGGGGATGTTCCCGCCGTCGACCGCGTCGTCGATCAGCCGGGTGAGGCCGGCGAGACCGGTCGGCTCCTCCACCGTGAACGTCGTGGTCGCGTGGAAGGGCAGCACGGCGGCGAAGGGCGTCCGGTCGTCGCCGTCCGCGACCTGGACGGAGCCGTCGCTGCGCAGGTGGTAGCAGACGCCGTCGACGATCACCATCTCGCCGTCCAGGTGGTTGAAGGTGCCCAGCCCGAGGTCGCCGTGGGTGAGCAGCTCGCGGATCGTCAGGTCCCCGTCGTACACCCCGGCCAGCAGCGCGGCCATGGTCGAGCTCTGGTAGATCGCGTAGTCGTCGGTCGAGTCGACCGTGTGCGTGCTCATTCGAAGGCGTCCTCGACCAGGTGAGCGGCGATGTCGACGTTGCGGCTGTAGTCCACCGCGACGTCGATGATCGAGACGCCCGGCTCGGCCAGGGACGCCCGGAACGCCTCCTCGAACTCGGCGAGGCCGCTCACCCGCCTGCCCGTGGCGCCGAACGCCGCCGCGAACTTCTCGATGTCGTAGTCGCCGAGCTGGACCCCGGACTTGCGGCCGTACTTCAGCAGCTGCTGGAAGCCGACCATGTCGTAGGTGTCGTCCCGCATGATCACGTGCGTGAACGAGAGGCCGAGCCGCGTCGCCGTCTCGATCTCCGTCGCGGAGAACAGGAACCCTCCGTCACCCGAGACGGAGACCACCGGGGTCCCGGGGCGCAGGAGGCTCGCCGCCATGCCCCACGGGAAGGAGACGCCGAGGGTCTGCTGCCCGTTCGAGAAGAGCAGGTGCTTGGGCTCGTACACGCGGAAGTGCCGGGCCATGAAGATGTAGTTCGAGCCGATGTCGCAGGCCACGGTGGCGTCGTCCGAGAGCAGGTCGCGCATCAGGAGCACGAGGCGGGCGGGATCGACGGTCCCGGGAGCCGCCCCGGCCGTCCGCGCCGCGTCGTCGATCCGCTCCAGCTCGCTCCGGTGCCGGGCGACCCGGTCGGCCGCGTCCTCGTCGAGCTGCAGGCCGGAGACGAGCGGCGTGAGGGCCGCGACGGTCTGCGCGAGATCGCCCTTCAGCTCCAGCGCGGGCAGGTAGTGGTTGTCCAGCGGGGCGTCGACGGAGTCGATGTGGACGATCCGGCGGTCGACGTCGCTGTTCCAGATCACCGGGTCGTACTCGACGGCGTCGTAGCCGATCGCGACGACGAGGTCGGACTCGGCGAGGGCGAGGTCGGCGGGCTGGTTCTTGAACAGGCCGACGCGGCCGAGGTAGTGGTCCTCGAGCTCGCGGGAGACGAGGCCGGCCGCCTGGAACGTCTCGATCACCGGCAGCTCCGTCTCGCTGATCAGGACCCGCAGTGCCGCCACGGTCGCCGGCTCCGACGCGCGGAGTCCCACGAGGAGGACGGGCCGCTCCGCGGTGTTGATCAGGTCGGCGGCGTGGGTGAGGTCCTCGGCGCGCGCCGGACCGCTCGTCGGCCCCGTGGCCGCCCGGGTGATGACCTGCGAGGTCGGCGCGGCCATCACGCTGGCCGACAGGACGACCGCCGCGGCGCCTCGGGGCTCGGTGACGGCGGCGCGGAAGGCGTTGCTGACCGCCTCCGAGACGTCGTCCGGATCCGTCGACTCGACCGTGTACTTCGTCACGGTGGTGAGGAAGGCGGCCGCGTCCATCGACTGGTGCGTGCGCTTGAGACGGTCGGAGAGCTGCACGGCCCCGGCGAGCGCGACGACCGGGTCCTGCTCCGTGTTGGCCGTGAGCAGGCCGGTGGCGAGGTTGGTCGTGCCGGGGCCGGAGGTCACGAGGACGACCCCCGGGCTGCCCGTGAGCCGCCCCACCGCGGCGGCCATGAAGGCGGCGTTCTGCTCGTGGCGGCAGACGATCAGCTCCGGCCCCTCGTCGGCGAGGACGTCGAAGACCGCGTCGATCTTCGCTCCCGGGATCCCGAAGACGTACTTCACGCCGTTGGCGGTCAGGGTCTCGATCACCCGCCGTGCACTGCGCGTCTCGACGTTCGGCTGCTCCATGGTCGGCTCCGCTCTCTCCTCGGTTGTACCGACGAGCGTAGGAACGGGGGCACCCGGAGCGACCCGGTCAGATGACTCGTTCCCACCGGTGCATCTCCGGCGGCGTACCGATCGCAGTGACGGAGCGCTCGGGCGGGACACGCCCCGCTCCCCCGCCGACGGTCTGCTCCGAGAGTCGTCCGACGCTCGCCGCGACGTCCCCGGTCGTGATGGACTTGCCCGCATGATGATCTCTCCGCGCGAGTCCGCGCACGACACGAAGGCAGGCGTCTGATGGCTGAGGAGCGCGCGATCCTCGCGGGCGGATGCTTCTGGGGGCTCCAGGAGCTCATCCGCGACATGCCGGGCGTCTTCAGCACCCGCGCCGGGTACGCCGGCGGCAGCACGCCGAACGCGACCTACCGCCACCACGGCGACCACGCGGAGGCGGTCGAGATCGAGTTCGATCCCGACCAGCTCTCCTACCGCGACCTGCTCGAGTTCTTCTTCCAGGTGCACGACCCGACGACGAAGAACCGTCAGGGCAACGACATCGGCACGGCCTACCGCTCCGTGATCCTCTTCCTCTCGCCTGAGCAGGAGAGGGTCGCGCGTCAGACGATCACCGAGATCGACGCGTCGGGCCGCTGGCCCGGACCGGTCGTCACCGAGGTCGAGCCCGCCGGCGAGTTCTGGGACGCCGAGGAGGAGCACCAGGACTACCTGCGCAAGCACCCCGGCGGCTACACCTGCCACTGGGTCCGGCCGAAGTGGGCGCTCGACGCCTGATCCCGGTCACGCGGGACGCGGGGCCCCGGGCTCCGCTCCCGCGGGCACGGCTCGCGCGCGGTGCGCGAAGAGCAGCACGACGGCGACCGCCGAGAGCACCAGGGCCGGCGTCGGAGCCCAGGCCGGAGCGAGCGTCACGGTCGCCGCTCCGACGACGGCCCCGACCGCGAGGCTCGCGACGATGAGCGCCTGGAGGGTCCTCGACCCGGACGAGCGCTCGGCGAGCTCCTGCATCAGGCTCGTGAGCGTGCCCGTGACGAAGGTCGTCGTCAGGCCGGCGGCGCCGGAGATCCGCTTCGCGAGCACGGTCTGCAGCCCCAGCGCCGCCGCGCTGGTCGCGATGAACGCGCAGTCCACGAGCAGCGACGTGCCGCCCTGCACCGTCGGCCAGGCGACCGCGACGGCGAGCTGCAGGACGACCCCCACGAGCGCGATCGCGCGGAGCGGACGTCTCCCGTCGCCGGTCGACGGCGTGCGCGCCCGGGTCGTGCGGAACCCGGCGTAGACCGCTCCGGCGAAGAAGACGATCGCCGTGACCGCTCCGGCCGCGGTCGTCAGCCAGGCGGAGCGGGGGTACAGCCCCAGCAGCACCAGGTTGCCCGTCATGTTCGCGGTGAAGATGCCGCCGAGCAGGAGGAACGCGAACGCGTCGGTCGCGCCCGAGGCGATGGCCAGCAGCACCAGGGCGAGCCTGAGGCGCGCGGGGCCGGTCACCGCCGTCACGCGCGGCCCTCACCCATGGAGCTGCCGCCAGGTGACGATCTGCTCGCCGCGGAGCTCGTAGCTCCCGAAGCAGCGGAGCCAGTGGCCCTCCCCCGTGTCCGAGCGGAGGTGCAGGGCGTGCTCGGTGAGGACGACGCTGCCGGCGACGGCGATCGTGACGAGGGCGATCCGGATCTCGGTGAACGCCCGGTGGACCTCGTCGCACATCTCGAGGACCCGCGCCCGCCCCGCGATCTCTTGCGAACTCGACGCGCTGTAGACGACCTCCGGATGCAGGAACGGGATGAGCTGGCGGCTGTCGCGAGCGCTCCACACCTCGAGGAAGTCGCGCACGACCAGCTCGTTCTCGATCATCGCGACGCCCCGCACCGACGCGTCCTGCCAGCTCTCGGCCATGGGTCCTCCCGCCGTCCCCGCACCGACACCCGTCGATGGCGACGAGCCTGCCCGAGAGCGCCCCGGGCGCCTACGCGTCGGATGACCCGATCTCCCCGCCGGCGGGCTCACCGCGCGTGGGCCGTCGCCAGCTCGCCCCAGTGCGTCGTCGCCCGGAGCGAGAGGGCGTCGCGCTTCATCGTCCACACCGGCCCCGTGCGGATGCCCGCCAGCCCGAGGCCGACCGCGGACCGGCCGTGGCGCTTCGTCACGGCGTCGATGGTGGCGCCGAGGCCCTTCGTGTCGAAGGCGGTGTCGAAGATCTCGAGCAGCGCGTGGGAGTTCCGAGGCGACAGGTTCGTGAGGATGACGCCGGCCCGCACGTAGCGCGCGCCCTCCCGCAGCCGCGGGCGCAGGGTGCCGATCGCGGCCCTCACCATCGCCACCGGGTCGTCCGTGGGGACGGGGAAGCCGGCCAGGCCGCCGGCGGACTCGTACGGCGCGTCCGCGAACGGCGACGTCGACGCGAACACGCTCATCGTCCTGGTGACCGACTCCTGAGCGCGGAGGCGGTGGGCGGCGCGCTGCGCGTAGACGGAGAGCACCTGCTCCATGCCCGCGATCGTCGTCACGGGAGTGGCGAACGACCGGGAGAAGATCAGCTGGTCGCGGACGGTGCGAGCGGCCTCGAGGGGGATGCAGTCGACGCCGCGCAGCTCGTAGACGGAGCGCTGCAGGACGACCGAGAACTTCTTGCGGATCAGCGCGGGGTCCGCGTCGCGGAGGTCGCGGACGGTGTGGATGGACAGCTCCGCGAGGCGCTTCCCTGTGCGGCCGGCGACTCCCCACAGCTCGGTGACGTGCTGCGAGGCCATGAGCGCGTCGAGCTGCTCGGGCGTGTACCAGTCGGTGTCGCAGACGCCCCCCAGGCGCGGGTGCTTCTTCGCTCCGCCCTTGTTGACGAACTTCGCGAGAGTCTTGCTCGGCCCGAATCCGACGCAGACGGGCAGGCCGACGTTCTTCGCGACGGCCGCCCGCATCTCCCGGCCGATCTTCGCCCGCTCCGCCACGTCGCCGTCGACGCCGAGGAAGGACTCGTCGATCGAGTACACCTCCTGCCAGGCGGAGTAGCGGCCCAGCAGCTCCATGACGCGCGCGGACAGCTCGCCGTACAGCTCGTAGTTGCTCGATCGGGCGATCACCTCCGGGAGGCGACCGGAGCGGATGAGCGGCTCGATCTGGAACCAGGGCGTGCCGTTCTCGATCCCGAGCCTCTTCACCTCGTCGGAGCGGGCGACCACGCAGCCGTCGTTGTTCGAGAGGACGACGACCGGGCGGCCCGCGAGCCTCGGATCGAACAGCCGCTCGCAGGAGACGTAGAACGAGTTCACGTCGACGAGGGCGATGCGCCGCTCAGAGCGCACGGTGCAGCCGGTGGAGGCAGACGGTGACGACGCCCCACACCTGGAGGTCGCTCAGCTCGGCGACGTGGATCGGCGGGTACTCCGGGTTCTCGGCCCGCAGCACCACTCGCCCGGGGTGCAGCTCGAGGCGCTTCACGGTCAGCTCGCCGTCGAGGATCGCGATGAC